>DATANL010000473.1:0-12252 GCA_036266295.1 Pyrinomonadaceae bacterium
AGTCGTCCTTCATCATGAACACTGTTCCCAGATTCATCTCGGCGCTGTTGCTTTTTGTGACCCTGCTGTCAGCGCCGGTTCAATTTGTCTGTGCCCAGGAGACGCGCGACCGCTCAACCTCAACACAAAAAAGCACCTGGCCCACTGAATCTAAATCAGTCGTAAAGAAAGCGGCTGAGAACACCGTGACGCTGTCCGAAGAGCCGGTAATGAGGATTGCGCTGTCCACCGGCACCGGTGCGGCGACGATTTCCACCACGGCGCGATTGATTGCCGCTTCAGATCTCCCGGACGGCAACCAGCCGTTGGAAACGGCGCGCGTGCGCGTTGAGTCGCGGACCCTTTCGACGTCGCGACCGCCCAGCAATCATTTTTATGAAATGACCCTGGCCCTTCCCTTGCCGCGTGAAGAGGCGCAACGATTGAGCGACTCGGTGAAACAGAGCGCTGATGAACAGCCACAGTTAATCGCGGACGCCGGCGATAAGTGGAGAGTCGTCATTCAAAAAGAGACGACGGCTGAAGTCGAAGAAACCCGCGCGAAGCTGGATGACGCCGGCTTCGAAGTAATTTCAGTCAAGGACATTCAAAGACCGGCTGCCGGTAACGCATCGACGCCAAACCAGGCGCCGGGCTCAACGGCGGCGGCGGCCAGCAAACTCAAATACACCGCGCGCGCAGCATCGCCCAGTCGCGAACTGGTTGCCTTCGCGCGCGGCGCCGCGCCCTCACTTCGATCGAGCGCGCCCCTGGTGTTCGCGTCGAGTGACGAAAAGAACGCGCCGGTGCGCTTCAACGACAAACCCTACCGCGGAAAGATTGAAGTCTTTGCCAACACCCACGGCAGCGTGACGGTCGTTAACGTGATCGGACTGGAAGATTACGTTCGCGGCGTCGTCCCTAATGAGCTTTCTTATCCGGCCCTGGAAGCCTTGAAGGCCCAGGCCATCGCCGCGCGGACTTACGCGGTGAAGAATCGTGGCCAGTTTGCGTCCGAAGGGTTCGACTTGTTGCCGACTACGCGGTCGCAGGTTTATCGCGGACTCACGAGTGAAACTTCGTTGACGACACAAGCGGTGGATCAAACGCGCGGTGTGGTGGCGACTTATAACGGCGAACCCATTAACGCCCTCTACACGTCGACCTGCGGCGGTCGCACCGAAGACGCCGAGAACATTTTCAATCAGGCGATTCCGTATCTGCGCGGCCGGGAATGTGCAGTTGAAGGCAAAGCAGCGTTTGCGCCATTCACGATCAAGAGCTCGCGTGATCTTTTCGAGATCAAAGACGAACGCGATCTGGTTTATGCGCGCGACGTCGCGTTGCTCGCAGTGAATGGGTTTAGTTTGCCCACCGATAAGATCTCCACTTCGTGGTTATCGTCGCGGATGTCTGAATCTGAAGCGCGCGATTGGCTGGCCGCCGCCGCGCGCGCGGCGCACAACCCGGGTTTCGCGGCGCCGGCCGATGCGACCAGGGTTGGGCCGTTCAGCACCGCGTTAATGGCCACCGTCTATGCCGATCGTCGCGCCGATACGCTCCTGAACAGTGCCGACGCCGATTACCTTTTGAGCTTCCGCGACGGTGAAGACGTGCCACCAGCGAATCGGGCGGACGTCGCCATGTTGTTGCGCGAAGGCGAGCTTTCACTATTCGCCGATGCCACCCTGCGCCCGAAAGAAGCCATGCCGCGATCGCATGCGTTGCACGCCATCGCCCGCTTGCTCGAATCTAAAAACCTGCTTGCTTTGCAGAAAGGAACATCGCGGCCGGCGGCCAACGGCACGATGATTCTTCGTTCCAACAAGGGCCGGGACATGCCGATCGCCGTCAACACCGAAGCGTTTCTGTTTCGTGAATTCGGCGAGAACCTGCACCAGATGAAGTCGCTCGCGCTGGTCGGCGGCGAGCCGCTAATCTTTCACGTAAGCGCGCAAGGCCAGGTCGACTATCTCGAAGTCAAGCCGGCAAATAACGGTGCCGCCGCAGATCGATTCTCTTCACTCACGAATTGGACCGCGCAGATGAACCTCGGGGCCGTGCAAGCGCGTCTGGGACGATCGGTTCGCGGCATCGGCGCGATCACCGACTTGCGCATTGCTCGCCAGGGTTCATCCCGCCGCGTCATCGATCTGGAAGTTATCGGCACGCAAGGTACGGCGCACATTCGCGGCGGGCGCATTCGCTCGGCGCTCGGGTTGAAAGAACAACTCTTCGTCATCGATCGCATCTACAACGAAGCCGACCGCGTGGCCTCGTTCATTTTCACCGGCCGCGGCTGGGGCCACGGCGTCGGCATGTGCCAGTTCGGCGCGTACGGCTTGGCGAAGCAAGGACTGAACGTCGAGCAAATTCTGAAGACCTACTACACCGGGATTGAGCTGACGAAGCTTTATTGATCGTGAAGCATCCTCACCGCCCCATTGCTCTCTCGATATTCTTATCGATCCTGACGATATCTCTTCCGACGATCGCACAGACCAGAACCGAAGCTCGAAAGTTCGATGAATTCAGCGACGTCCAATATTCCGACTTGATCGCTCGATTGGATAATTTTGCGATCCAGCTCCAGAACGAACCCGCGGCCAAAGGCTTTATAATGGTGTATCGGACTCGCCGCGACCTTCCTGGCCTAAACAACTCCCTGGCCTTGAGGAGCAAAGACTATCTGGTGAATTCTCGGGGCGTGCGTCGCGAAAGAATTGTGACCGTCGATGGTGGTGAAGCCGACTGCATGATTCAAGAGTTGTGGATCGTCCCCGCCGGCACAACGCCGACTCCGCGGCCAGATGCTTATCAACGCCATTTTCCCGATCTTGATTCGCCGCGAAAGTTTGATGAATACTGGTTCGAGCCGAGCGACGCAGGTCCCCCGATGGTAGCCGTTGAGCAAACCGCCGCGGCGGAATATCTCGCAACGTTTGCCGACGAGTTACGAAGAGAACCGCGCGCTATCGCGTGCATAATCGTCTACGCCCAATACAACCCGCGTCCCGGTCTGGTGGACAATGGGTTTTACGAACCCGAGCGTGACGTAAGGTTGGATCCGCCGTCGGTTGCCGCAAGACGTCTCGCCCTCGAGCAAAAGCGGCTCGCCGAAGTCTATGGAATTTCAAGAAACCGCATTAGCCTGGTAAATGGTGGTTATCGAAAGCGGCGCGCGGTGGAACTTTGGATCGTGCCGCGCGGAGAACATCTTCCGATTCCGACACCAAATTCCTTTCCGCCCAAGCGTGTGCGCAGAGGCACCGCATAATGCGCTTTTCCCGCAACCAAATCGTCGGAGCCATTCTCCTGCTCACGATCATCTGGCTCGTGATCGCAATTCGATTTATCATCGCACGGATTTGACTCGTTTAGACGGCGGACTTGTCCGCCGCGGACTCTGCCCGCACAAGTGCGGCGTCTAAACGAATTTAGCGGCGGGAATGGATCGAGCAGCAGATTGATTACTCCCGTGCGCGAAAGCTCCGAACGAAACGCAAATCAATAATTTGCGCCACATCATCGCCATTGTCGGACCTACGGCATCGGGCAAAAGCGTGCTCGGGATCGAAGTCGCACTGCACCTCGGCGGCGAGATCATCAACTGCGACTCAGTCCAGGTCTATCAGCAAATCGAAATTGCCACGGCCAAGGTTCCGCTCGCCGAGCGTCGCGGAGTGCTTCATCATCTGATCGATTTTGTTTCGCCCTATCGAACGTTCACAGCGGCAGATTGGGCCCGCGCGGCCACGCAGGCCATCGATGAGATCGAATCGCGTGGCCGCGTCGCGGTGCTGGTCGGGGGCACCGGGTTTTATCTTCGCGCGCTCCGTCAACCGCTCTTCCCCAGTCCGGTCACTAATGAAGACGTTCGCCGGCGATTAACTCGCATCAGGACGAATCGTGGTCCTGAACGTCTCCATCGCATCCTGCGGAAATTCGATCCAGCGGAGGCTGATAAACTCCACGCGGGCGATTGGCCTCGCGTACAGCGCGCCATCGAGTTCTATTTGCAAACCGGTCAGAGGATCTCAGACGAGCGGCCCTTACGCCCTGCTCCACCTGAGCTGGCTGGCCGAATGAGAATCTTCGTGTTGCAGCCCGCGCGCGCGGAACTGTATGCCCGCATTAACGCGCGCACCGAGAAGCATTTTGCCGATGGCTTAGTCGAAGAAGTGGAACGGTTACTGAAGCAAGGAGTGCCGGCGGATTCCAGCGCGCTCGGAGCGCACGGCTATCGACGGGTTGTTGAGTATCTCAAAGGCCAACGCTCGCTTGAGAGTGCGATAGAACAAACGAAGCTCGACGTGCGTCATTACGCGAAGCGGCAACTGACATGGTTCAGGCGCGAGCCGGACGTCGAATGGATCGCAGGCTTCGGCGACGACCCGGCGGTTCAGCAACAAGTTCTGGCGCTACTCGCCGATTCACGCGCATCAGAAAATTGCTTGTAACTCGCGAATCACTGGTATACTGTCAGCGTCCTTGCTACAACTTGTCAGACTTGAGGAAGATTGTTTCGTGGACCCAAAGCAAGCACCACAAAACATCCAGGATGGCTTTCTGAATCTTGCGCGGCGCGAGAAAGCCACGGTGACGATCTACCTTGTCAACGGCGCGAAACTGCTCGGCCGGATTAAGAGCTTTGACAAGTTTTCGTTGTTGCTCGAAACGGGTTCGCAGGATCAATTGATCTTCAAGCACGCGATTTCGACAATCTCGCAGGCCCGACGCTCGACCGGCGAGTTGCGTCATTCAAGCCTTCCCGCAGACAGTCCCTCGGACCAGCCCGAACCGCCGCCGGCCTAAGTTAATCCTGTCCAAGATGGCCGGTGTCTTTATTACCTTTGAAGGAATCGATGGTTGCGGAAAGTCTACGCAGCTTCGTCTGCTGGCGAGTGAATTGCGAGCGCGCCGCCTCGAGGTGGTCACGACGCGTGAGCCAGGTGGTACGACGCTCGGTCAGAAGTTGCGCGCCGCATTGCTCGATGTGAAAGAACAGGTCGATCCGCTGGCGGAGTTGTTTGTCTTCGCGGCGGACCGCGCGCAGCACGTCAGGACTTTGGTTCGTCCCGCGCTTGAGGCAGAGAAGATCGTCATCTCTGATCGGTACGCCGATGCGACTGTCGCTTATCAGGGCGCAGGGCGCGGGTTCACGCCGGCACTCATTCAACAGATCGTGCAACTCGCGACTGACGGATTAATGCCGGATCTCACCTTGTTATTTGAATTGTCGATCGCCGAATCGACGCTGCGCACCAGAAAGCGCGTGGCGGCCAAACGCAGCGACCGGCTCGACAGCGAGAAGGTCGAATTTCACGAACGCGTACGTGAGGCCTATCTGGAGATCGCCAAAGCAAACCCGGATCGCGTGCGGACCATCGACGCCAGAGGTTCGGCCCAGCAGACGCACGAGTTGGTTCTGGACATTGTCGTCCCTTTCCTCGAGGAACGGGGACGCGTGGGCCAGACGCAAAGTGCAAACAGCGAAGTGCCTCGAACCTAATATGTTTTCAAATCTCATTGGCAACGACGAAGCGAAGGAAAGTCTGCGGCGGCTGCTCGCGAGCGGGCGGATGCCCGGCTCACTTCTCTTCACCGGCGAAGAGGGCGTAGGCAAAAAGTTATTCGCGCTCGAAATCGCGAAGGTCTTGAATTGTCGCAATCGCGCGGGCGTCGAAGCATGCGATGAATGCAGCTCGTGTAAACGAATTTCCAACTCACATTTTCCGGCTTTTGCAGAGGCCGTCGATAATCGCGAACGCATGATCTGGAGCGAACACGGCGACGTCGCGATGGTCCGGCCGTATCTCCAAATCATTCGCGTGAAACCTATTCGCGAATTGGAACGCGAGGCGAACTTTCGTCCGTTCGAAGGCGCCGCGCGCGTCTTCATCATCGAAGACGCTGATTACCTGAACGAATCCGGCTCCAATGCGCTCCTCAAAGTGCTGGAAGAGCCGCCGCCTACCAGTCATTTGATTCTGACGACCACGAACCCCACGGCCTTGCTGGCCACGATTCGTTCGCGATGCCAGGTCACCCGGTTCGCGCCCGTAACCGCCGAGCAGATTGAAAAGTTTCTGATCGAGAAAAAGAATTTGGGTAGCGAAGACGCTCAACTGCTGGCGCGTGCATCAAGAGGAAGCATCGGTCGCGCGTGTGCGACGGACGTCGCCGACTATCGCGAAAAACGCGACGCGATGTTTGAAGTGCTGAAGGCCTTGACCGTGACCGGAAATCGCGTTCAGCTTTTGCGTTCGGCGGAAGCGTTGGCGGCCGCCCGCGATCGCGCTGATTATGAAGAGAGCCTTTCGATTCTCGAGGCGCTGATACGCGACGCCTGGGCCCTGGCGTTGGGACGGCCGGCAGAGAGCATCGCCAACAGAGACATCCTGAAACAACTCGAGACGATCGCCGCTGAGCTGCGCAGCGAGAAGGCCGCTTCCTGGTTATCACAAATCGAAGATTTGCGCGGCACGCTGGAAGTCAACATCAATAAGAAGATCGCCAGCGACGGACTGGTTTTAAAGATGGCGGCCGCGTAGTCTCGATCCTAAATCATCTCAAACTTTTCACCGTAATGCGGCACTTCGATTTGCCATCCGAAGCGCTCGCGAATTCTTGCGGCCATGGCGCCGGCCGCGCCGGATTCGCCGTGCGTCACAAACACTCTGCGGGGCGGCGCCGGCATCTCTTCCAACCAACGCACGACTTCTTTCCAATCGGCGTGAGCAGAAAAGCCGCCAATCTTTTCAATCGCGCACTTGACCGGAATCCATTGGCCCAGCACCTTCACCTGTTTCTCGCCGTCCGCAACGCGCCGGCCCAGCGTCCCCGCAGCCTGGTAACCGACAAAAACGACGGTCGCATTTTCATCGGGCAATAGACGCAAAGCGTGATGCAGCACGCGTCCGCCATTCATCATTCCCGACGCGGCGATGATGACGCGTGCGCCCTCCATCTGGTTAACGCGCTTTGACTCGTCGCGTGTGTTGCACGCCAACATTGAACGTGTGCGCAGCGGTGTCGGATTACTCTTCAGGGCCGCCGCGTACTCCTCGTCCTGCTCTTCCGTGCGCCGGGCGTATGCTTGTGTCGCGGCTGAGGCCATGGGTGAATCGACGCATACCGGCAAGATCGGAATTCGTTTCTCTTCTTCGAGTTCGCGAATGAAGTAGACGATCTCCTGCGCGCGTCCAACTGCGAATGCCGGAATCAAAACGGCGCCGCCGCGGGCCGCCGCCGCCTTTATGATTCGTTCGAGAGCGGCCTTCGGTTGCTCGGTATCGTGCAAACGATCGCCGTAAGTTGATTCAACGACCAGATAGTCGGCGGCCGGCGGCGCGACCGGATCGCGGATGATCGGCTGATCGTATTTTCCCAGGTCGCCGGAAAAGAGCACCGTGCGCGGCTCTTGATCGTCCTTGATGCGCACCAGTACCTGACTGGAACCGAGGATGTGACCGGCGATGCGAAACTCAGCTTCGATGTTTTTGACGACGCGAACCGGCGCGCCATTATTCGGAACGACTTGCAGCAGCTTGAGTGTCTCGCGCGCGTCCTGCTCGGTGTACAGCGGCAAGGCCGGCAGGTGTTTCGTGATCTTGTGGCGGTTGCGATAATCGGCTTCTTCTTCCTGCAGGCGCGCCGAATCAGGCAGCAAAATCTTCATCAAGTCAGCCGTGCCGGCCGAACAATAAACCGGGCCGCGAAAGCCATGATTGACGAAACGCGGCAGATAACCGGTGTGATCGATGTGCGCGTGCGTGATGATGACTGCGTCAACCGAAGCCGCGTTGAAGGGCGGCTCCTGCCAGTTGCGATCTCGCAGCTCGTGACCACCCTGAAACAATCCGCAATCGATGAGCACGCGCGCGCGAGCAGTTTCGATCAGATACTTCGATCCCGTTACGGTGCCGGCCGCGCCCCAGAATGAAAGTGTCGACATGGCGCGCATGTTAGCAGCGTCAGCGCTCGAGCGGTAGCGTCAGTACCGTAGCGTCAGTGTCAGAACCGCGAGCGGTAGCGACCGGATCAAGGAAATCTTAAGAAATGATAATCGAGACGCCTTCGCATTCTCCACTCACTTGATCCGGGCGCTAGCGCTCGCGGTTCTGACACGATTCGCTTATGATGCGCTCGGGCACGCTCACAGGAATCAATGAATAAAATCACCCGGTTTTCTTTCGCCGTAATTGTTATCAGCGCGTTGCTGTCGTCGGTGACCGCACATCACGTCGGGCGTTTCAACGCTTCAGTCCCTCATCGCTCGTCCCAATACGACGACCCTTATTCAGATTTTCGCAACGCTCGTTATTCGAACTCGGGCCTGCTAAACGAACGCGACGAAATCAAGTTGGGCATGCAACTGCATCGTGAAGTAACCAAGAAGTTCAACCTGACTGACGTCGGCCTGGCCCGCGTGGACCGCGTCGGCCAGCAGTGCGCGCGCGCGAGTCTGCGTCCCAGCATGGTCTACAAATTTCATGTGATTCAGGGCCCTGAGATCAACGGGTTTTCGCTGCCCGGCGGTCATGTGTATGTGACGACGGCCCTGGTGCGGCTGGCAAATGACAACGAACTCGGCGCCGTGCTCTGCCACGAGGTCGGGCACATCGTCGCGCGTCACAGCCTCAAGACGCTGAAGAAATCAAAAGAGTACGATGACATCGCGCAGCAGTTGGGCGACCTCACCGGGGTTGCGGGCAGCATTGCCAGAGACCTCGGAGTTACCTTGGGCCAGATGGTCGGCGCCGGAATGTTGACGATTCACTCGCGCGATGAAGAGCGCGAGGCAGATTACCTCGGCGTGCGCGAGATGCCGGCGGCGAAACTCGATCCGCAGGGAATGATCACGATGTTTCAGAAGCTACAACGGATCGAAGAACGGGAATCCGATTTGCTCGGCTCACTGTTTTCAGATCATCCCGACGCCGCTGAGCGAATCGACAACACAAAATATGAAATTGCCCGGATGAGACGAGGTCAGAACCGCCTGCGGTAGCGGGCGGTTGGCCTGAACAGACTCTCGCCGCTGATGAAAGATCAAC
This sequence comes from Pyrinomonadaceae bacterium, assembly GCA_036266295.1. Lineage (GTDB taxonomy): Bacteria > Acidobacteriota > Blastocatellia > Pyrinomonadales > Pyrinomonadaceae > UBA11740. The sequence goes on from DATANL010000473.1 coordinate 9,039, forward strand.
CGCCCGCTACCGCAGGCGGTTCCGACTTCCAATGAACACGATCACCGCCGGAATCAACAACAACAGATTCCGCAGCGCGGTCTTCACTCCCAACTGGCTTCCAATGATGTTTCCGAAGCAACCGCACTCGAGCGGCTCACCGTGCAAGGCGTAAACGTAATAAAGCGCGAACAAGCTGAAGCCAAGTAAGAGCAGCGCCGAAAGGACCGCGCCGATGCGGACGGTACGAGGAATGATTAAGAGCGCGGCGATGACGATCTCGAGACCGATGACGGCGATGGTCACAGGCCATTGCCAACGCTCGTAATTGACGTGAGCCGAACTAAGAAGTTCAGCTACCTTGCCGACAAAATCTTTGAGAATCCAAAGCTTGGCGCCGGCGGTAAAAAGAAAAAGCGCCGCGAGTCCGAAACGACAAAAATAAACGACCAGGCGAAAGATGCTGCGAGCAGTCATTCTAGTTAGTGACTCTCATTCGAACAGCATAGAGTGAAGAGCGTAAGCGATCGGGTTTAGAGGTCTCCCAACTCCTCTTCCCGCAGATTCGCAAGAGAACTCGTTGTTGACCTGCCTTGACTACCACCTACACCCAAATCGCTACACCCTGCTGCGGGCAGCGGCTGTTTTGGCTGGTTTGGATGCAGGCGCGCTGACCAGGCCGTAATGGCCCGGCCGGCGATCCTTGGCGCGATCGATTTCGTATTCTCCCGGCACGTTGACGATGTGATTTTCATTCGCCTGCCGAAAATCGATCGCGCTAATTAGTAATTCCTCGTCCTCCGGGCCGGCCTGCGCGAGCGTGTCGCCATTGCAATCGACAATCATGCTGCGGCCGATGAATTTCCATCCGCGTTCCGTGCCCACGCGATCCGTCGCGGCAAAGTAGACGTGATTCTCGAGCGCCCGCGTGTTGGCGACGAACTCCGGCGAACGCCAGGAGGCCTCGGGCCAATTCGTGATCAGCGCGATTAATTCCGCGCCCATTAACTTCAGGACGCGCGCAGCCTCGGGAAAGCTGATGTCATAACAGATGTTCATGCCGACTTTCCCAAACGGCAGATCAAACACTTCGAACTGGCGATCACCCGGCGCGAGGAAACGATCGACACCGATGAAAGGCAGATGGACCTTTCGATATCCACCGACAACGCCGTCCGGTCCGACCAGCATGGCCGCGTTGTAAAACTTGTCGTCGGCCGCTTCGATGAACCCGACGATTGCATAAGCACCCGTGTCGCGGCAGACTTCAGCGACCGCCTGCGATGAAGGGCCATCGAGTGTTTCCGCGAAAGGAATGGCCTCAGCGAGCGAATTGTACGCATAGCCCGTCAACGCGCATTCTGGAAACATAACGAGCTTCGCTTCACGCTCGGCGGCCGAGCGAATGGTCGAGATAATCTTCTGCAGATTTGCTTTGGGATCGCCCAGAACGCAATCAATCTGAGCGCAGGCTATGTTTGTGCTGTTCATCCAAGCCCTCCGTTAAATGCAACGCTAATTGATAACGTGCGCGCGCAAGGTACAACTTGCGCTAACTAGCGGCCAACGCCACGACCTTCTCGGCTGCGTCTTTCATGCCGTTGGCGACGGTGAAGTTCAATCCTGAATCGCGAATCACGCGTTGGCCTTCTTCCACGTTCGTGCCTTCCAGCCGAACCACCACCGGAACGTTCACGCCGAGATTGTTTGCCGCGCCAACAACGCCGCGCGCAACCATGTCGCAACGCACGATGCCGCCAAAGATATTAATCAGCACCGCGCGCACATTCGGATCAGCCAGCAGGATTCGAAATGCCGCCTCCACCCGCTCCTGGGATGCGCCGCCGCCGACGTCAAGAAAGTTCGCGGGCTCGCCGCCGGCCAACTTGATGATGTCCATCGTTGCCATCGCCAAACCCGCGCCGTTCACCATGCAGGCGATGTTGCCGTCGAGCTTGATGTAATTCAAATCGAACTTCGACGCCTCGATCTCCAGCGGTTCTTCTTCATTCAGATCGCGCAGGTCTTTGAATTCGGGATGGCGGAACATCGCGTTGTCGTCGAAATTGATCTTCGCATCCAGCGCAATCAGGCGATTGTCTTTGGTCAGCAGAAAAGGGTTGATCTCAACGAGCGAAGCGTCCATCGATTCATACGCTGCATAGAGCGACTGCATAAACTTCGCCGCTTGGGAAACCAACGCGCCGGGCAAACCCAGCGAGAAGGCCAGCTTGCGCGCTTGAAACGGACGAAAGCCGACTGCCGGATCGATCGTCTCTTTAAAAATCTGCTCGGGTGTTTTGGCGGCGACCTCTTCGATGTCCATACCGCCCGCCGCTGACGCCATAAACACCGGCCGTCCGCTGGCGCGATCCAGAACGATGCCCAGATAAAACTCCTTGTCGATCGGCAGGCCTTCTTCGATCAGCAGCACCCGGACTTCCCTGCCCTCGGGCCCGGTCTGATGGGTCACCAATTTCATGCCCAGGATTTTGCTCGCCAACTCGCGTGCTTCATCCGCAGTCTTCGCGAGCTTCACCCCGCCGCCTTTGCCGCGACCGCCCGCGTGAATCTGGGCTTTCACTACGACCGGCTCAGTCGCCAATTCTTTCGCCGCCTCATAAGCCTCTTCCGACGAACGCGCCACGATGCCGCGCGGCACCGGCACATTGAATTTTTTCAGTAACTCTTTTGCTTGATACTCGTGTATCTTCATCGCGTTTTAATTGAGCGCGGGCATCGTGCCTGCGGTACGCCGCCGTCCCTCGCGGCATTATTTGAAATGAATTCGAAAGGCTCACTGAGTTTACTCACAGCCAACGCGTGTCGCAACCAACCGCATCTGTAGGGGCACGGCTCGTCCGTGCCCGGTGCTTTAGAAATACCACGCGGGCAGGGACGAGCCCTGCCCCTTCAGAAGAGAAGGATTATCAGCGTGAAGCTCACTCGCCGCTCCTTTGTAACTCTGGCGACACCGTTCGCGCTTTCCTTGCCGGCCATCGCGCAGACACCGGTCGTCGCCGAGCGCGGCCGCTTCACCGATGAGCAACTGCCGCTCGCGCGCGAGCAACTGCTCAAACAGGTGAATGCCGAGCGAGCGGCGGCGAGGTTGAGCGAATTGAAACTCGATGACCTGGCCTGCAGTGTCGCCAGCGAACACGCGCGCGATATGGCGGCGAGGGAATTTCTCAGTCACTGGGGTTCAGATGGGCGCAAGCCGTTTCAACGTTACGGT
>DATANL010000474.1:0-1936 GCA_036266295.1 Pyrinomonadaceae bacterium
GTCGCGGTCCTACAACTTCGAGATTCCGGCCGCGCGTCCGCTCAACGACGGCAGCTCGGGAGTGAAGTCCTCGCCGGGGTTAATGAACTGGTCGCGCTCAAATTTGTATTGCTTGTCGTAGAGTTGTCGATAGCGGCCGTCGGCTTCGAGAAGTTCTTCGTGAGTACCGTGTTCGACAATCTCTCCGCCTTCGAGCACGAGAATCTGATCGGCACTGCGAATGGTGGAAAGCCGGTGCGCGATGACAAACGTGGTGCGGCCGCGGCGCAAAGATCTGAGACCGTCCTGAATCATCGCTTCGCTTTCACTGTCGAGGCTGGAAGTTGCTTCATCCAGAATCAGCAGTTTAGGGTCGGCCAGAATTGCCCGCGCGATCGCGATGCGCTGGCGTTGTCCACCGGAGAGTTTTACTCCGCGCTCGCCGACGATGGTTTCATACTTCTTTTCGAATTTCTCGATGAACTCTTCGCAGTGCGCGATGCGGCTGACGGTTTGAATCTCTTCGAAGGTCGCATGTGGATTTGAGAACGAGATGTTTTCGGCGATCGTCCCGTCGAAAAGAAAATTGTCCTGCATCACCACACCTAAGTAAGATCGAAAGTCACGAAGTCGCAACGTCTGCAGATCCTTGCCGTCGACTCTGATCGTGCCCGAAAGCGGTTGGTTGAAGTTCATGGCCAGGCTGATGAGCGTGCTCTTGCCCGAACCACTCGATCCCACGAGCGCCGTGGTTGAGCCGGCCGGCGCAGTGAACGATACGTTGCGGAGCACGAGCACACCGGGGTCGTATTCGAACGAAACATCGTCGAACTGAATTTCGCCGCGGACCGCGGGCAAGGGCGAGCGCGTGGCATCAGCCTCGTCTTCAGTGGCCAGGTTCATGACTTCGCGGATCCGATCCAAACCGGCGAAGGCCTCGGTGATTTGCGTGCCGATGGCCGCGAATTGAATCAGCGGCATGGCCATCATGCCGGTGAACATCACGTACATGAACAGATCGCCGACAGTCATGCGGCCCGAGACTACCGAGTGTCCGCCGACCAGGATGATGACGACGCCGACTGCGCCAATGACTACTGATGAAAAAGCGGAAGTGGCTGACACGCCGGTCATTGACCTGGCGATATTGCGAAAGAGTTTGTGCGCGCCGCGCGCAAACGTGAGCGCTTCCCGTCTCTCGGCCGTGTAGGCTTTTACGATACGGATGCCGCCCAGCGATTCAGCGAGGCGTCCAGTCAGCGCGGCCGTAATTTCACCCCGCTCGCGAAACAAGGGCCGCAGGCGCTGAAAGGCGTAAACCAGCGCGCCGCCAAACGAGCCCAGGACCAGAATTGTGACCGAAGTCAGACGCCAGTTCAGCCAGAACAAAACTGCGAGAGCGACGGTCGCCGTAACAAAACTACCGGCGAGTTGGACCAATCCCGTGCCCACCAGATTACGGATGCCCTCGGCGTCGTTCATGATCCGCGAGATGAGCTTTCCGGTTTGGGTGGAATCGAAATAACTGATTGGCAGACGGGAAATCTGCGCCTGGACTTTCTTGCGCATCTCGGTAATCGCGCGTTGCGCCGCCACGCCCAGCACTTGTGACAGACTGAAAGAAGTGATCGCCTGGATAATGGTGGCGCCCGCTGCTGCCAGTGCGATCTTCCAAAGCAGATCAGTACGACCCTTGCCAATCACCACATCGATCAGGTACTTGGTCGAGGCCGGCAGCACCAATCCCATCGCCTGATTGACGATCATCAGCACCGCGCCTAACAGCAGCCGCCGCCGGTGGGCCCATACCAGTTCCCGCGCATCAGCCCAGGCCGACGACCAGCGAATTTTTCGTTTCGTTTCCGCCATTGCTCCTATTATTCAGCGCGGTGGCTCGCAGCCTCCGCATTTCGTTGCGACCAATCCTTCCTGACGCGTCTCTGACTTCTCACCCACC
>DATANL010000475.1:0-3679 GCA_036266295.1 Pyrinomonadaceae bacterium
GCCGTGGGCCTTTGCATTCCAGGCCAGCGCGAATGTTAGCGAACCTAAAACTGCGACGATAATTAATCCGGCGAACGCGACGTTCCATCCGTAAGCCTGGACCAGCGCGCCCAGGCCCCAACCTGAAAGCACCGTGCTCGCATAACCGAAGATCGAAGTCAGACCGATGGCGGTCGCCGCGGCGCGCTTGGTCGCCAGATTCGCGGCCGCGACTGCCAGCAGACACTGCGGGCCATAGATGAAGAAGCCGGCGGCTGCGAGAATACCGGCCATCAGGACTTCCGATTGCAGAGTGACTTTCCAGAAGATCAAGATTGATACGCCGGCGAGCAACATATAGACCAGACAGACGCGCACGGCTCGCCCGCGCAGGAATCGATCGGTGATCCAGCCGCCGAATAACGCGCCCAGCAATCCGCCAAATTCGAATCCGGCAACCATCCATGCGGCATGGGCAATCTTGATGTGCTTCGCCTGCGTCAACATCGTCGGTCCCCAGTCGAGCACCGCATAGCGAATGATGTAAACGAAGAAGTTCGCAATCGAAACGATCCAGATGTACTTGTTCTTGAAGACGTGTTCGATCACAAAGGCGCGAAAGTTCTCGTTTGATTCGCGCTGTTGGGCTACGTGACGTGTGCCTTCGACTTCCGGCAGCCCGACGCTGGGCGGCGTGTCCGGAAGCGTGAACCAGAGAAACACCGTAATCGCCAAAGCGATCGCTGCCGGCACGAAGAAGCAAATTCGCCAGCCGAAAACGACCAGATATCCACAGATGATCAGGATTAAGGCGCCGCCGATCGGATGGGACGTATTCCAGATCGACATCCTGGTGGCCAGTTGCTTCGGCGGAAACCAATGCGTGATCAGACGCGCACAAGGCGGAAAGCCCATTCCCTGGAACCAACCGTTCAGCATCCAGATTGAACCGAGAATAAAAACGGTCGAGCTGAATCCGAACGCCACATTCAGGATTGCCGAGGCCGCGAGCCCGGTGACCATGAGGTTGCGCGCGTGCGCGCGATCGCCAAAGAAACCGTTCGCGAATTTCGAAACGCCATAGAGCAATCCATGCAGAGTGAGAAATAGACCGAGTTGGCTCTTCTGAATTCCGAGTCCGGTCTCCATGAAGGGCATCGCGATGCTCAGGTTCTTGCGGACGAAATAAAAATTCGCGTAGCCGATGATCGAAGAGATGAGAACGCGCGTCTGCCAGTAGCGATACTGGCGGCGGATGAGCTGTGGATCCGTTAACTGAACCTCGGCCGGCGGCGCGGCGCGAAATGGCCGGAGCAGTTTGTCGAACAGGCTGTCAGTCGGTTGGGCGATCGATTCATTCATGAACGGCGCTCAACTTAACACGCAAACGTAGTCAGTACCATCTCCGTGAGGAGATGGATCAACGATAGCCTAAATGTCAGCGTGCGCCTGATCCATCCGCTGACGCGGATGGTACTGACTTCATTTTCAAACGAGTTTGAGATAGCATGCGCGCTCACCGCTTGGTACACCATCGCTTGTCGGATCAAAAACAGAGGAGCCCAATCAAATGTTCAAGTCTCTACGTGCGTCCGTTTTCGTCTCGATCATCATCGTTTCTGCGTTTGCGCTTGGCGTGGTCGTGCATGGCCAGCGACGGCCGGCCAGCGCGCCGGCCGCGACTGACTCGCTGAAGGTTTTGCAATGGCGACAGATTGGACCATTTCGTGGCGGTCGCTCGACGGCGGTTGCCGGCGTCGCTTCGCAGCCGATGGTTTTTTATTTCGGCGGTGTAGGTGGCGGCGTTTGGAAGACGACGGACGGCGGCATTAATTGGGAACCGATTTCAGACGGATCGGTTTTTGGAACTGCTTCCGTCGGTGCGATAGGCCTGTCTGATTCCGATCCCAACACGCTCTATGTGGGCATGGGCGAGTCGCCGATTCGCGGCAACGTCTCGCACGGTGACGGTGTCTACAAATCAACCGACGGCGGCAAGACCTGGAAACATATCGGCCTCGAAGACACGCGACAGATTTCCCGCGTGCGCGTTCATCCGAAGAACCCCGACATCGTCTACGTCGCCGCACAGGGCCATGTGTGGGCGCCGAACGCGGACCGCGGCGTGTTTCGATCGACGGACGGCGGTAAGACCTGGAAGAAGATTCTGTTTCGCAGTGATAAAGCGGGCGCCTGCGATCTGATTATCGATCCAACCAACCCCAATGTTTTGTATGCGGGATTCTGGGAAGTTTATCGCAAGCCCTGGACACTCGAGAGCGGCGGCCCGGGCAGCGGCATCTTCAAATCAACCGACGGCGGCGATACCTGGACAGAGATTACGCGCAATCCCGGTTTGCCGCGCGGCACCATCGGCATCGTCGGCATCACGGTATCACCGGCGAATCCGGATCGCTTATGGGCCATCGTCGAAGCTGAAGACGGCGGCGTCTTTCGCTCGGACAACGGCGGCCGTACGTGGACGAAGACCAACGAGCAGCGCAACCTGCGTCAACGCGCCTGGTACTACACGCGCATCTACGCCGATCCGAAAAACGCGGACGAGGTGTATGTGCTGAACACGGGCTTCTATCGATCGAATGACGGCGGCCGGACCTTCACCGGCATCGGCGTGCCGCACGGAGACAATCACGATCTTTGGATCGCGCCGGACGATCCGAATCGAATGATCGAAAGCAACGACGGTGGCGCGAACGTTTCATTCAATGCCGGCCGCAGTTGGAGCGAACAGGATCAGCCGACCGCGCAGTTCTACCGCGTGGCGCTCGACAACGATTTTCCCTATCACATCTACGGCGCGCAGCAGGACAACTCGACGGTGCGCATCGCCAGCCGGACAGTCGAAGGTGGCATTACCGCCAGCGATTGGTTCGACGTTGGCGGCGGCGAATCCGGCTGGATTGCCCCGTCACCGAAAGATTCCGAGATCATTTTCGCGGGCTCATATGACGGGCTGATTACTCGCTACGATCATCACACCGGTCAATTGCGCGACGTCAATCCTTATCCGAACAATCCGATGGGTTGGGGCGCGGGTGACATCAAGCATCGCTTCCAGTGGAATTTCCCGCTGGTGTTTTCGCCGAACGATCCCAACACGCTGTACTCGGCCTCGCAGGTCCTTTTCAAATCAACCAACGAAGGCCAGAGCTGGCAGGCCATCAGTCCCGATCTCACGCGCAACGACAAGTCGAAGCAGGGCGCGTCCGGCGGGCCGATCACAAAAGACAACACCAGCATCGAGTACTACGACACCATCTTCACGGTGATGGAGTCGCCGGTGCAGGCGGGCACGATTTGGGTCGGCACCGATGACGGTCTCGTTCAGGTTACGCGAGACGGCGGCAAGAACTGGGCGAACGTCACGCCGTCGAAAGACATGATGCCGGAATGGATTCAGATCAATTCGCTGGACGCATCGCCTTTCGAAGCGGGCACGGCGTACGTCGCGGCGACCATGTACAAGTACGACGATTACAAACCTTATCTGTACAAGACCAGTGACTACGGCAAGACCTGGAAGAAGATTACGAATGGAATTCCGGACGGCGCTTTCACGCGCGTGATTCGCGAAGATCCGAACAAGCGCGGATTGCTTTACGCCGGAACTGAGACCGGCATCTATATTTCGTTCGATGACGGCGCGAACTGGCAATCGATGCAGTTGAATTTGCCGGTG
>DATANL010000476.1:0-8900 GCA_036266295.1 Pyrinomonadaceae bacterium
CCCTTGGCGGACGGTTTTCGGCCCGGCATCAGCACTCCCACCGAACTAAATGACGGATTCAGGCCGCGGCTTCGCTTCTGCGCCGCCGCCTGCGCCTTCGCCAGCAGTTCCATGTCCTCATTGATGAAATACATGCGCTGATGCCGCACGATTTGGGTCCAAATCTCCCGCGTCCACAGCAGCAGATTAGCGAGTGCGTCGCAAACTTCATCTTTGGGAAGTTTGGTTACCTGGGCGATCTCTTTTTGCGTGTGAGCGCCACATCGAATCGCCTCGCGGACGCGATCCGCCGGCGAGAGCTTTCGCAGCATACGCGCGATGCGTCGCGACGAAAGCGAGGTTTTGTTGTCGAGCGTAACGCGCGCATGGTCGGTGGAGTTGTTGTGTTTGCCTCTGGCTTGCTTGTATTCGCGCAGGGCCTGCCGGCTCAGCGCGATCTTCTGTCGAATGCAGCGCTTGCAATACAAGTTCAATCCGTCTTTGCGCGCGCGGCAGACCCCGAATTCCGAGAGTGGCAAGGACTCTTCGCATCGAGGGCATCTCTTCAATTCAATCTCGGTAAATTCTGCCAATAACGTCACGTTCGTCTCTCCGGAGCAATGATGAAAATATGATTTGAGAAAACAAAATCCCTTCGCAGCAAAAACCCACGCCGCTTGATCGCTTAAACAACCGACCCTTTATGACTGAAGTTGGCGGATTATTTTCCCAGGTCGAACCGGAAAAAATCGCCATCGACTGTCGCCAAATTGCTGCCCGGTTGGCGACGCCCTACGTGTTAACGCCTGCTAAAGAAGGAGGCGTGTCGAGGTGTTCGCGGAGATAGCTGACGTTACGTTCGAGAGGAAGATGAATAGCATTTTCGGCTCAATCAATTCTTCGTCAACTCAACACTGGCGCGTTCTCTCAACAACAAGGGGATCGGCATTATAGTTAACGAGAATTATTTTGCAACTCGTTAGGTGATGTGTTGTGGTCCACGTGTATTCGTGCGTGATCGTGATCACAAATTTGCGTCACGAAAAGAAATTTGTTACGCAACACGTGCAAAGAGATACGATTACGCACGCCCGAAAATCCGTGGCAACTCGCGATTGCGCGAACGATTGATCATCGAAGCGATCGCGCAGGGAAAGAATCCTTAATGAAAACGCGTGCTGTGAAATTCACCATATATCGTTCGCCTAAAGTTTGGCGCAAAACCTGATAGGCCCAACGTCGTGGGCCAACTATTAGTTGATTGGGGGAGGAGTTGTCGAAATGTTTTTTAGTTGACCAGACAATGAAATGTCAGAATTCCGACGAACAATGGCGCGCGGATCGAGCGGCGCTGCTAATTCAAACTCGAAGGCCTTCTTTTTTTGTTTAGACGCGTTCTTGATTCTTTCCGACGATGCCTGTGAACTGCACAGCCCTGTGCAGATCCCGTAACCCACCACCTAAGAGCAGGTTATCTGGTGGAAATAGGTTTTATCCACAGGTTTTCAACAGATTTTGTGGAAAAAGGCAGGGCGCTTTCAGCCGCGGGAAGCCTTCAGCTTAGGACGATCTTTCAGACGATAAACGAATTTCAGACCCGACCAGGTCTCGTCGACGGCGCAAATCTTTACGTCCACCAAGCCGGCCTGCAAACCAATTTCGCGGACGACGTTTTCATTCACGTCAGTCACGACACCCGAAGATCGCTTCGGCCATGAAACCCAGAGCATGCCGTCACTCGTTAGTTTTTGCGCGCATTGCGCGAAAGCTCCAGTCAAAAGGGCGCGGGTCTTAACGAAGAGCAAAATAAAATCGAGATCCTTACTTTTCGAAAGTGACTTAACTGTCACACCCGTTGGCAGCTCGAGCTGATTGACGAAGTTCGTCGGAGGATTCACAAAGGCGATATTGAAGTGCGGCTTGATGCCTAACTTCTTTACGAGAGGTGTGCCGGAATAACCCGCCATGTCAATGTGAAGCACTCACTCGCTGATTTCTAATTCACCAAAATTGATGCCGCGTTTCTCGCGGCCGGCAGCAACGGCGACGATCGCTCCGGCGAAAACCGTCACTGCGGTCAAAGACATCGCAGCCGCATAACTCCAGCGTTCCGCAAATAACGCTTCGATGTAAGCGACCGAACCGGCTAACAGGACGCCGCATTGATATGCGAAGCCGGGCAGGAACCCGCGCACTGAATCAGGCGATAGCTCAGCCAAGTGCGCCGGCACGATTCCCCACGCGCCTTGCACCATGAATTGCAAAAGGAAAGCGCCCAATATCAACAAGGCAAGCGAAGGCGCAAAGGCCCACAACGGCACGACCGCAATCGCGCAAATCAACGCCAGCACCATCGAGCGCTTGCGTCCCCAACGATCGGAGAGATAGCCGAATACGACTCCGCCGATGATCGCGCCGACCATCGATAGCGCCGTAATCATGACTCGGTCGCGTGGACTGAACCCCCAATGACGTTCCAGAAAGGTCGGATACATGTCCTGGGTTCCGTGCGAAACAAAATTCATCATCATCATCAGAATCGTGAGATAGATGAAGAGCTTCCAGTTCGAGGCGATGGTGCGGCCAAGCTGTCCCCACGATTCGTGCCGGGTCTTTTTCCAAACTTCAGACTCTTTGACTTTGAATCGCACGAACAGCGCGAGGAGCGCCGGCAATCCGCCGATGAAAAACAGCGGCCGCCAGCCCCAGCGCGGGAAAACGAAGAAGTAACAGACCGCGGCGAGTAAGTACCCGGTCGCATAACCTTCCTGTAGCAGTCCCGAGAGCACGCCGCGCAATTTGGCGGGCACTTTCTCCATGGCGAGCGACGCCCCGACGCCCCATTCGCCGCCCATGCCGATGCCGAACAACGCGCGCAAGACCATGAAAGTCGCGTAATTGGGCGCTAATCCTGAGAGGACCTCGACCACGGAATAAAACACGAGATCGAGCATCAAAGGCAGCCGCCGGCCATAACGATCGGCGAGCAGGCCGAAGATGAACGCGCCCACCGGCCGAAACCCGAGAGTCAAGGCCAGCGACAGTGCTATCTCTTTGTCGGTGCGATGGAACTCTTTGGCAATCGCGGTCAAGGTCACGACGACCAGAAAGAAATCAAAGGCGTCGAGAGTCCATCCGAGAAATCCGGCGAATAATGCCGCGCCATGTCCTTCTGAATTTTGTGCTTCGACTTTTTGCATTGTCAGGATCGGTAGTCGGTATATCAGCGGTCAGCTTAGAGGTTAGAGGTTAGAGGTTAGGTAGTATTGAATTAATCAGAAGATCTCACTCGTGAGCGGCCAGAATGAAAATCTTCTGACCCCTAACCTCTGATCTCTCCGTCGCATGTCTCACCCGCGAGCGGTCAGAATGAAATGTTCTGACCCCTAACCTCTTACCTCTGATCTCTCCGTTGCATGTCTCACCCGCGAGCGGTCAGAATGAAATGTTCTGACCCAACCTCTTACCTCTGATCTCTCAGTTGCAGGTCTCACCCACGAGCGGTCAGAATGAAAATCTGCTCGAACGCCTGGCTGAGGCCATGCGTGACTGAGACGAGCAGCATCGCACCTCGTCGACACTTTTGAGGCAAACCTAAAATCTTCTAACCTCTAACCTCTGATCTCCGACCTCTTCTGTTTCGCGGTGTATCAAGAGGCGGGATACTAATCGTTGGCAGCGATTGATTCAAGCGGATTATTCCGGGTGATTCAACTTGATGATTGACTAGTCCAGTTCATCTTTGATATTGGTTTCTCAACGAGGCGATGGAAAAAGAGAGACGAACTGATCAGCGCGTAACCGTTAACTATCAGGTCAAGTGGCACGGCGCGGCCGGCGGATACGAAGGCCGGCTTGAAGATCTAAGTGCGAACGGCTGTTTCGTTAACACCAGAGGCCCGGCCGATGTCGGCGAAATCGTCAGCCTCTTGATTCGTTTGCCGCAAGGCGGGTGGTTACCGATGCGCGGCAAAGTCAGGTTCTTTCAGCAACTGACAGGTTTTAGTTTGTCTTTTTCGATTCTGGATCAGAAAGAGCGCGAAACGCTCAACCAACTCGTCGCAAGCCAAAGTTGAACGCGCTACGATTATCGCCCCGATGATCGATCCAACCACACGCTTCACCAGTCGCGTCGAAAACTACGTCCGGTACCGGCCCAGTTATCCCGCGGCAATCATTCCGTTACTTGAAGCAGAGTGCGGATTGACGACCGAAACAATCGTGGCCGACATAGGTTCGGGGCCCGGCTTCCTGACCGAGCTGTTTTTGAAGCGCGGTAACCAGGTGTTCGGCGTCGAGCCGAACGCCGGGATGCGCGCCGCCGGCGAACGTTTACTGGCAAAATACCTCGCATTCGTTAGTGTGGACGCAACTGCCGAAGCGACCACGTTGCCGGACGAATCGATAGACCTAATTGTTGCCGGCCAGGCTTTCCATTGGTTTCAGCGCGATGCGGCCAAAATTGAGTTCAAACGAATTCTGCGACCGGGTGGTTGGGTGGCATTGGTTTGGAACGGGTTCCGTGTAGAAGCCAGCGCGGTAGTCCGCGGTTATCACGAACTGCTGGTTAAGTACGGGACCGACTACCAGGAAGTCAGCCGCGAGATCGAAACGTGCGACATCGAATACCTCTTTTCGCCGCGCTCGTATCGCCAGGCATCCTTTCCTTTTCAGCAGGTCTTCGATTTTGCGGGTCTGAAGGGCCGGCTGCTGTCAGCTTCATATGCGCCGCAGCCGAGTGATCCCGGCTATGACAATATGATTGAGGACTTGCGTAGCCTGTTCGATGCGAATGAAAAGCACGGCACGGTGGATTTTGATTACGAAACCGAAGTTTATTACGGGCAGTTGAAGTGAAGTTCGGAGTGCGGCGGCTTGACGCCTTCTGATGCGCTAACCCCGAGATTTACAAAGCGCCGTCAAGCCGGCGCATTCAAAATTCAGCGTGCGGCAATCTGTGCTAGTCCGTGCGCCAGATCCATTCGCGTGAAGTTTCCCTGAGGATTGAAGTAGGTAGGGTTACTCCCGATCAAGCCATTCTGGACAGCCACGGCGACGTAACCTCGCAACGAAGCGGGAATCGATCCCGCGTCGAGATACGTTAACGCGTAGGTTCCCGTCTCAGCCTGCTGCCGTAAACCCGCCGCGCGCACCAATGCGACCGCCGCCGTCAATCGATCAACCGTCGCGTCCGGCTGAAACGGGCCGCCGGCCGCGATTGCCGGGAACAGAGCGCCGTTCGGCGCCGCTTGAGCGCTTTCGATGAAGAGCATCGTCGCGCGATCACGAATGTCTGTGTAGCTTGATTGACCGGGCAGGTACTGAGGCACTCGCGCACCCTGCACCAGAGCCGTCGCCAGCGTCGCCCGCGTAACCGCAAAGCCCGGCCTGAACCGAGCGCCGATAGGCGAAAGCAACAGGAACCGGAACGACTGATTAATCTCGGCCGCTGACGCCGGACTGAGACCCGCGACGTCGATCAACGACGGGTATTGGGCTGAAGTGGATCGCACCACTCCGGAGTATCGTTGCGCTCCAATTTGATTGTTTATCAGCGCCGTGCCTGATTGCGAACCAACGACCGCTTCAACCCGCGCTTTCCAAGAGCTTCCCGGGTTCGCCAGTGCGACGCGTTGGCGGTGTCCTGTCAATCCCGGTGCGTTCAGTGAGTTGCCGACAGCCTGCGTGGCTCCCCTCGAATCTAAAACCGACAGAGTCAGATTGTTCGGGTTGAGCGTATCGCCCCAGGCCACCTGCACCGAAGACAGCAGCGTGTTTGCCGGAAAGCTGAGCGACGAGTCGCTGGCCGAACCGGGGGCCGCGGTTCCCGTGAAGGTCTGGGTCGTATTCGCGAACGCAACCTGCCCTTGATAAGCGGCGCCCCGCCACGAACCAAAATGTCTCTGCTGAAATGCGGCTTCCAACACCGCGGCTTGCGCGTTCAGCATGCCGGCGCCAACTTCGTACATGTAGTACGGCGGTAGAGTCGTTGCGGTACGTTGCAGAATGTCGCGCACCTGCGCCGGCGTCAGGTTCGGATTCGCCTCCAGCATTAGGGCGATCGTTCCGGCCACCTGCGGCGCTGAAAAACTCGTCCCGCTGCCGGTCGTGTAATAAGGAAGTTCGTTGGCGCTCAACGCCTTATCATTGGTCGCCAGGCCCTCAACGGTGGTAACTGCGGCGAGTGTTGAAGCACGCAAACTGACTGTGTTGACTGCGGGCGCTACGAGCGTCGGACGAAACAGCGCACTGCCGAATTCACCGCGCGACGAGAAATCCGCGATCTTGCCCGCATTGTCCGTAGCGCCGGCGCTGACTACCCACGGCGCGATCGAATAAGGATTGAGCGAATCAGCGCCAGGACCCGTGTTGCCCGCCGAAAATACCACGTTGACGCCGTTGTCGGTCAGCATCTTCGTGGCGATGTTAACCGGGTCGTTGACGTCGAACACAGTGTTTGCCGAGAAGCTGCAATTCACCACGCGCACATTGAACGACGCGGCATTGCCGAGCAGATAATCGAAGCCGGACAGAATATACAGCAGGCTCGCGTCACCAGCGCTCAAGCCGAGAATGTTAGCGCCCGGCGCGACCCCGGCATACTTTCCGCCTGATTGCTGTCCCGTGCCGGCGATAACGCCCGCCACGAACGTCCCGTGTCCGTAAACTTGATCGGTATCTGGCAAAGTCGGCGAGCCCGCCGGATAGTTAAATCCCACACCGAGGCTCTGGGTATCGACGAGCTTCATGTTCTGCACGACGCGTCCCGCCAAATCCGCATGCGTGCCGTCAACGCCGGTGTCCAGCACCGCGACCGTCACGCCTCGCCCGGAAACCGGCAACCCTCGATTCGCCGTGGTCAAATCATTATTTCGTCTGACGCGATCCACCGTCGTCAAAGCGCGCGCGCCGGCATCCAGGTTCCATTGGAAAGTCCGATTCATGTAAATCGAACGCACCGCCGGAAGATGCGAAATCGCGGCGATGCGCGCCCTGGTAGTGGTGACCGCGATCATCGGCAACCAGTGATAACGAGTGCCGCCGAGGACGCCCAGGTTCTGCAAATCAGCGATGTCCGCATCAGTCGGCAGTTGGTGATAGACAATCACCGCGTCGATGTTGCTGTCATCGGTCGCGCGATTCAGCAAAACGGCGAGTTCCGGATCGACACTCTGCAAACCACTGTTGCCGACCTTCTGCAGCAACTGCGCAATCAGCGCGTTGACGCCCGTCGGCACAATCGAATCAGCGCCGCTCACCGTGATGCCATCGGCGCCGCTGACAGTGATTCCGTTAACGCCAGTGATGGTGAGCGCGCTGGGAGTAATCGTAAAGATGCTGCCGTCAGATCCAGTCGCGATGATGCCGTCCGCGCCATTGATAGTCAGGATATTGTCCGCACCGCTGACAGTGATGCCGTCTGCATGCGCGATATTGCGCGCGTCGGCGCCGCTGACGGTAATTCCGTTCGTTCCAGTAGCGATAACATTATCCGCGCCACTCACGGTGATTCCGGTCGGATTGCGAATCGTTACTGAATCTACGCGGTAGGGTATGCCGTCAGCACCACTGACCGTAATTCCATCGGCGCCGCTCACCGTGATGCCGTCGGCGCGGGCAATCGACGTTGCGTCAGCTCCGCTCACGGTGATGCCATCGGCGCCGCTCACGGTAATTCCATCCGCGCCCGCTACCGGAATTCCGTCGGCGCCACTAACCGTAATGCCGTTCGGATCGAAAGCGAGCACGCCGTCGGCGCCGCTAACTGTTATCCCGTTGGTGTTTTGATAGAAAATGCCATCGGCGCCAGAGACGGTAATTCCGTTGGCGCCATTAATGGTCAAACCGGCGAGCGCGGGGACACTACTGAGCAGAACTACTAAGCCCAGGGCAAGCGGCCGATAGATGGTCTGATAAATTCTCCGAATCATTCAGTCACAAGCCAGAGCCACAGCCGGGTCAGGACAGTGACTTGTTCAGCAAAACCAGGTGAGAGGCGACTTTTCAATGAAAAACTGAGACGACTGGCGGATTCTAGCCACGAATTTCCGCCTGTTTGTTGCGGCAGTCTTGCGATTTGCTTACTCATTCGAGCGGGCAATCGGTGCCCGCACGCATCCCGAAGGACGCTCGGTGTTTATTCGCGCGGATGCGGGCAAGGATGCCCGCGCTCCCGTGGCGGGGACTTTGAGGACAACGGTTCGGTACTCTATGATTTCCTGCCTGGCTGAAGGAGAACTTCGATGACTCCATTTCGCGTTCATACTGGTCGCGCCGCGCCGCTCTCGCGACCAAATGTGGATACTGATCAAATTATTCCCAAGCAATTCCTCAAACGCGTCGAACGGACGGGCTTCGGGCAATTTCTTTTTTACGATTGGCGGTTTCTGCCGGACGGCGAGCGAAACAGTGAGTTCGAATTGAATGATGCGCGTTACCAGGACGCGTCGATCCTGATTGCGGGAAAGAATTTTGGCTGTGGCTCGTCACGCGAGCACGCGCCGTGGGCGTTGGTCGATTTCGGCTTCCGGGCGATTATTGCCCCTTCGTTTGCCGACATTTTTGCCAATAACTGTTTGAAGAATGGATTGCTTACCGTTGTGCTCAGCGAATCAGACGTGTTGACTCTGACCGATGGCGCGAAGACGATCGATCGCTACGAACTGACAGTCGACCTGGAACAAAAGATCGTATCCGACAGCTCAGGCTTCTCGGCTACGTTTGAAATCGGCGATTTTCAACGTCACTGTCTGCTCGAAGGCCTGGACGATATCGGTCTCACCTTGCAGCATGAAGAACCAATTGAGTCTTACGAACAGCGCCGTCCGACCTGGATGCGCTAAACCTGCGTGTCAGAACCGCGAGCGGTAGCGACCGGATCGATCGAGTGACAAGTGACCAGTGACGAGTGACAAGCAAAG
>DATANL010000477.1:0-1695 GCA_036266295.1 Pyrinomonadaceae bacterium
TCTGACGACGCGTACTTCGATCCGTGATGACCGATCTTGATCACGTCCGCTTTCAAATTATTATCCACTGAAAGCAAACGGCTTTCCGTTTGAGCTTCGGCGTCTCCCATGAACAGCATCGAGAAGTCGCCATAATCAAGCCGCAGCACAATCGAATTGGCATTGGTGTCATTGCCGCCCGCCTTCATGTGATCTTTGGTAAAGAGAGGTTCGCTCGGCGCGAGCACCGTGACTATCGCTCCACCGCCAAGATCATACTTCTTTCCGGCCTGGACTTTCTCGTAGAACTGCGCGCCGGACTTGGACACGGCGTCTTTGTATTCATCGAAGAAGGCATTGATCGATTTGATCTTGTTCTTAACAGGACGCGGAGTGGGCGCCGGCTTCGCACCTTTCTTCGGTGTCGGCGTCGGCGAGGGAGCCGGTGTCGAAAGATCGACACCGTTGTCGACTACCCTCGTGACTTTAATTCCACTGAGTACTTCATCGGCTCCGCCGATATGGTCGGGATGCGGGTGCGTCGCGATGAAGTAATCGAGCTGTTCGATCTTATATCGCTTCAACGCGTCGAGAATGACTTTGCCTTTTCCGGCATCGCCGGCATCGATCAAAACCGACTTTCCGGTGGGCGAGATGATCAGAATTGAATCGCCCTCGCCTGGTCCAACGTCGAGCACGTGCACCTGCAATTCGCCCGTCGGTTTCGGCACACGTTGCGCGCGCCACCATTTGACCAGATCGAATTTCCAGGCCACAGCTCCGGCGGCCAGGCCGATGAGCAACACTACCGCGATCGCGCAACCGCAGCCTCGAGTCGATCTCTTCATGGTCTTGGGAGCTTGGGCGGCTCGCTTCTCATAATCCGAGGCGGAGTTTCTTTATCGTACTTGTTCTGAAGTTTTTGCACTTTCGGGATCTGGCCATGCTGCCCGCGCGCGTAGGCGCGCAACAGTTTGTCGGCCTCTATCGTCCGCCAGACATTTTCCCTGCCGAGCGCTTCATCAATTCCCAGGAACAGATCAGCGTCTTTGTCTTTGTCCTTAATCATGGGATGAAATTCGAAATTCTTGATCGAATAAGCGGGCAACGTCGTAGCTTCGTTCCAGGTCACCCGGGTGACGCGGCCGTTGTTTCGCGAATCGATCATCAGCAAAGTCAACCTTACGCCAACCAATGATTCGTCCGATCGATTCGCCAGCGCGCACCTCAGCACATACTCGCCGTCAGTCTTTATTAACTTCGGTTCATCGATGCGTGCGGGGAGGTCGAGCACGTCGAAAAACTTAATTGTTTGCGCTGCTGGTTTGGGTTCGTCCTGTCGCGCAAACGCCGGATAGGTGACCAGGATGATCAGCGCGACGACCAACGATTTCATGATAGCCGAGTATGCGACCCTGAGACCCATTCGCGCAACTATTCTCAGAACTTCACCCGTTCAAGAACCAGCAGCCCGATCGACACCGCGGCGAGCGCGTACATCACGGGATGGATGTCACGACGCCGGCCCACCATCAAATATAAACCGACGTGCGAAATGAACCCCCAGAGTATTCCCTGCGTGATCGAAAAGGTGAGCGGGATCAGAATCAGCGTCAGAAATGCGGGAATGCCCTCTTCAAACTTCGAGAAGTTGATTTGCGTGACGCTGCGAAACATGGCCACACCGACGAGGATCAAAACGGCGGCGGTCGCGTA
>DATANL010000478.1:0-4171 GCA_036266295.1 Pyrinomonadaceae bacterium
AAAAAGCCGTCGCGGAACGAATCGAGCGCGTTCGTTAATTGCAGCTTCAACTTTCCGGCCGGCATTTCATCGAGCAAGGGCTGCACTTCCGCGTTGACTGCCGCTAATTCCCGCTCGAAGGCCCTCACAGACACGTGGGCCAGCTTCCGGCCATCTTCAAAGTCTCCGAGCGAGCGATAGACAATGACGTCTTGGTCCAGGCGCTTCAATGCGGCGATCGCTTTGGCTTTCGCGTCGCGCGATGTTGGTTCATTTGCCGATCGATTGAGTTTGGCGAGGGCCTGGCCCTGGGCCGCCGTAGCGACCACCAGCAAACCGAGAGTTGAAAGGGCAAGAGACAGACGGAACATACGAGTAGCTCAAGTCGGCTAACTTGCGGCTTCGCGAATAACGATCTGCGCAAATTAACAATTTGCGCCACAGTGTTTCGTTGCATGAGTTATAAACTCGCAATATCATGCGCCTTTCAGAAGCCCGACCGTCAGGGAGGGCAATCTGGGAGATCGATCAGCATGGTCACGCAGCGTGCCCTCCCTTAAGGTCGGGCTTCTGATACGGAGGTAACGATGAATCGTCCAGCAGAAAATGAATACGCGCCCTACTATCAAGGCTACGTCGATCAGGTCAGTGAGAATGACGTCATCGCGGTGATGCGCAGCGAACTTGACGATCTTGATGTGCTGCTTGACCGGGTGCCGGCCGAGAAAGAGACGTATGCCTACGAAGAAGGTAAATGGACCATCCGACAGGTGATCGGTCATCTCGTCGACGGCGAACGGGTATTCGGCTATCGCGCGTTTTGCATTGCGCGTGGTGAGAAGCAGAACCTGCCGGGATTCGAGCAGGACGATTACCTGCAAACGGCGCCTTATAACCACATCACTCTCGAGGACTTGTTGAGTGAAATGCGGCTGGTGCGCCTGTCGAACATCGCGATGTTTCGCACGCTCGATGAAGACGCATGGAGCCGTGTCGGCCTCGCCAACAATAACGAGGTCACCGTCAGGGCGATTGCTTTCATCATGGCCGGCCATGTGCGGCATCACATGAAGGTTTTGCGTGAACTTTATCTCGATGGAGCGCGGGCATCCCTGCCCGCCTGAGCGCGCCAGCGCGAACGATGATCGATCAAATGATGCGAGTTCGGTCGCAACTACTTCTTCTGTTTTGGCTGCTGGCTCTGGCGGTGCCCACGAGCTTTGCTCAATCCTCTGTCCGCGACTATCGCCGCGCCCACGAGCGCCAGATCATCGATGAGTTCACCCGCCTGCTCGCGATTCCCAACGTCGCGGCCGACAAAGAAAACATCCGCCGCAATTCACAATTCATTTTCGAGATGATGCAGCGGCGCGGGTTGAGTCCGCAGTTGCTCGAAGCCAAATCGAAAGACACGCCGGCGGCGGTTTACGGCGAATGGAAGATCGCGGGCGCAACGCAATCGATCATTGTTTACGCTCACTATGACGGCCAGCCCGTCGATCCGAAAGCGTGGACCGCTTCGCCGCCGTTTCAGCCGACCTGGCGATCGGCGCGCGCCGACAAGGGAGGACAAGTCGTAACGCTGCCGGCCAGTGGTGAAATCAATTCTGAGTGGCGCATCTATGCGCGCGGCGCTTCAGATGACAAAGCCGGAGTGATGGGAATCCTCACCGCGTTCGACGCTTTGAAGGCGCAGGGTGCGACGCCGTCTTTCAATATCAAGTTTCTGTTCGAGGGTGAGGAGGAAGCCGGCTCGCCGCATCTCGGCGAAATCATCGATCTGCATAAAGATCTGCTGCAATCACACGCATGGATCATCTGCGATGGCCCCGTGCACCAATCAGGCCGCAAGGAAGTCGTCTTTGGCGCGCGCGGCGATCAAAACGTCGACGTGACCGTGTATGGGCCAAAGCGACCGTTGCACAGCGGGCACTACGGGAACTGGGCGCCCAACCCGGCGATGCTGCTGGCGCACCTGCTGGCTTCGATGAAAGATGAATCGGGGCGCGTGACGATTGCCGGGTGGTATGACGGCGTCGAGCCGCTCGGCGATGAAGAGCGGCGCGCGATTACCGAAGCGCCGGCGTATGACGATCAGATTCGCGCGGAACTCGGCATCGCCAAAACCGAAGGCAACGGCAAGCTGCTGATGGAAATGATCAATCAGCCGTCGCTGAACATCAACGGGATCAGCAGCGGTGATGTCGGCGCGCTGGCCCGCAATGTAATTCCCACGACCGCCACGTCAGTGCTCGACCTGCGTCTGGTAAAAGGCAACGATTACCGGAAACAGATTAAGCATCTGATGGATCATATAAAAGCGCAGGGCTTTTTCGTTATCGATCATGATCCGACAGATGCAGAGCGTCAGGAACACGCGCTGATCGCGAAAGTGACGGCGCGCGCCGGCGGTTACAACGCCGAACGCACGCGCATGGATCTGCCAATCTCAATCGCGGTCGTCAAGGCCGTGCAATCAACTTCGAAAGATCCGATTGTGAAGTTGCCGACGTCCGGTGGCAGCCTGCCGCTATCGATCATCACCGATCGTTTGCAGACCGTGACGATCAGCGTGCCGATTGCGAATTATGACAACAATCAACACGCGGAGAATGAGAACCTGCGACTGCAAAACCTTTGGGACGGGATCGAAACGCTCGCGGCCGTGATGTTGTTGAAGATGTAATTTGGAGTGCGGCGGCTTAACGCCGCTTTTGGCTGCACTTGTTACGTGTAAGCCAGGGAAAAGCGCCGTCAAGCCGGCGCACTCCAAATGGAGAACCCGACATGATCATGACTTTGTCTTGCTTGCATAAATCCGCGTTCATCTGCGGCTGCTTCACCTTTTTGCTTTTCACCGCCGCGCCCGCGTTCGCGCAACACGGCGGCAAGGCTGAACCTTTGCGCATTGAATTCAAGCGCGGCGCAACCAGCACGAGTGTCAGCGGCAGCGTCCGCAACGACGAGCAATATGAATTCGTGCTCGGCGCGAAGAAAGGTCAGCGCCTCACCATCAAAATAACGTCGACGCCGGTGAAGTCGTCCGTGTTTCAAATACTCGGCGAAGATCAGGACACGCTCGGCCTGGAGCATGACGCAAACTTCAACGCCTCCGTAGTGCTGCCGAAGGACGGCGATTATTTGATTTACGTGAGCCGGCCGACGAGCGCGAAAGGCAAATCAAATTTCACCCTGGCCATTACTATCAAGTAAACGGCGAGAAATTTATGAAACGAAAATTTATCGTCTACATCGCCACCAGCGCTGACGGTTTCATCGCGCGAAAAGATGGCGCGGTTGATTGGCTGGATCGTCCGAGTCCCAAAAGCAATTACGGGATGATGGAGTTCTGGAAATCAATCGACACGATCATTTTCGGGCGCAAGACCTACGATATGAGTGTGAAGTTTGTGAAAGAGGGCAAGGCCACGCCGGACATGTTTGCCGGCGTCAAGCACTATGCTTTTTCGCGCAAGCCGCCGAAGAAAGTCCTCTACGGATTTGAATTTGTCAAAGAGCCGATCAAGAAATTTGTAAAGCGACTGCGCGCAGAAAAAGGCAAGCACATCTGGATGATGGGAGGCGCGGGCATTATCGGATCGTTTCTCGATGCCGGCGAGATCGACGAATTCATTATTCATGTTATTCCGACATTCATCGGCCAGGGCATTCCGCTGATCGCCCCCAGGCGTCGGACGGTGCCGCTCCGCCTGCTTTCATCGAAGAAGTTTCGCGACGGCGTCGTGAGACTGCATTACGAGGTGATCCGCAAATGAAACTCGCCCCGCTCGCGGTCGTCATGATTACGGCCCTGTTGTTCACGGCCGCTCCCGTCACAGACCACACGCAAACCAAAACGAATTACGAAGTCTACGCTCTGAGCTATGGCGTCTATCCCGATTTTCCGGTTTCCGCGCTGCTGGCCGGTGCTGATAAAACACGCAAGATCGATCTGCAGATGATGGTCTGGCTTCTGCGCGGGGGCGGCAGAAACATTCTGGTGGACACCGGCTGTTATCACGAGAACGTAGTCAAAGGAAAAGGCATCAAGGATCTGATCAAAGCCTCCGATGCAGTTGCGAAGCTCGGTCTGGCCGCGACCGACATCACCGACGTCGTCATCACGCACATGCATTGGGATCATGCCGACGGCATGGACTTGTTTCCCAACGCCAGGATTTGGATTCAGCAG
>DATANL010000479.1:0-2171 GCA_036266295.1 Pyrinomonadaceae bacterium
CCTCGAGATCGTGCGGCCTTCGGTCCATCAAGCTGCCACGGACGCGCTCACGAACCTGTTTGGTGGGATCGTTGATGGCTGATCGCATGTCGGTAACGTTCGAGCGCAGCCGTGAAGCAACGCCGAAAGCTCGAAACTGTCTACTGCCGTACGAGCGCGCGGAATTTGTTACGAGGTTCGTCGCCAGGGTCTGCAAATTTGAAAACGATGAGCGCGTGGCCAGACCCGACCAACTCAACGAGGTAATCGTGCGCGCCACTTGCAATCCGCGAAACGCAGTCGAGGCAGTTCCGCCAAAGCGCAGATACAGCGAGGCTGCGCGCGCTGCGATCGCGCCAATAGTCCGCAGAAGCCCGCGGCCCGGCGGTGGATAATGGCCGCGCCAAATCTCGCGCCCGCCGCTGAATGCCGCGATATCTTCCTGGCCGCCGAGCACGACTTCGCCACGCTCATTCAACAAGACAAACGCGGCTTGCTTCACGTGATGAGAAATATGTGTGAGACGCTTGCCGTTTGATGCATCGAGGGTGATGAGTTCGTCATGATCCGCGACCACGACGGAAGCAGAATCCGGCAGGACTACATTCGTGATTCCCTTGTCGGCGCCTTTGTATCGCCAAAGCACTTTTCCGTTTTGCGCGTCGATCGCGGCCACGCCATAAGGCCCGCGCTCAACCGTCTCGCCGTCCTTCAATCGCGTAAATTGTCCGCCCGTGCGTGCGAATAAAACGCCGTTCGCCAAAATCAATTCCGGCGTCACGCCCAGGTCTTTCGCTTCCCACGCAACCTTGCCGGAGACTCGCGAGATGGCGCGCACATGGCCGCGGCCCGAGGTGTAGATGAATCCTTCGTCAGCGACCGGCGCAGCTTCGGTCAGGGCCAGGCCTTCTTCGTTTACGCGAAACTTGTCGCGCGTGCGCTCGCCGCCGTCGCGCGCGTCGTACGAAGTTGCGCCTTCATAAAAAAGATAGAGCCGGCCATCTGCGAAGAGCGGCGGATGATAGTTGTCCAGACTGTATTCAACGTCTTCTTTTTCAGCCCAGCGCGTCGGCATCATTTCGATCTCGCTGCCGAGTTCGTGCTTCCACAACTCGTCCCCCGAGGCGAGATCCAATACATGAACGACCGGCTTTCGTTTGAGAGTGTCATGCAGCGAGGCCTTCGCATCCTTAACCATGACGACTGCGAGCAGATTCTTTTCAGGTTCGACCGCAATGTGCATGACCGCGCCGCGCAGTTTCTCGCTTTGCCAAATGCGGTCGCCGCTGAGCGTATCGATCGCTTCGAGGCGCGTGCGCGATCCTTTCTCGAAGCTCAACAGCACCAAGTCGGTCCCGGGAATCGGCGCCACATCGTTCTCGTCCAGCGACGAGTCTTTGCGGCGCCAGAGGATGTCGCCAGTCATGCTGTCGACGGCGTAGACCGATTTTTTGGTGCCGAGGATTACCGCGCCGACGTCGGTGGGTTGATAGAACCGAACGGTGTCATCGACTTTCGCTGACCACGTTTGTGCATGTGCGAGCGTCGGAAGCACGACGGAGAGGAATAAGCAGATGATTGTGAGACGACGCATCGATTGCCGATCATAACATCAAATGCGAGTGCTAACTGCTGGGAGCGCGGGCACCCCGCCCGCTTTCTTCGTAAACACGTGCGGATTGCGTAAGAGCGCGAGCGAGGGCGCCCGCGTTCCCAGTTTGTTGCGGGCATAAAACAAAGTCTTGCGGCTAAAACTCGAACGGTGCTAAACTGAATACCCATGACCAAGAAACATGGTGTGAATACTTCAGAGTTGGGTAACGCGGTCAAGCGCCGGCGCGAATCGCTCGGTTTGAGTCTGCGTGATGTCGCTGATGAAACCGGCGTCTCGGCATCGACGTTGTCGCGCATCGAAAACGGAACGGGAAAACCGGACGCCGACAATATTGCGCGGCTGGCTTCATGGCTCGACATGCCGATCGAACGCGTCATGCACCAGGGACATCGGGGAACTGATCCAAATCCCGTGGTTTATTATCCGCACGAATCAACGCCGGAGATCGTGGAAGCTCACCTGCGCGCCGACAAACACCTCACCGCGGAAACGGCGAAGGCGCTTTCGGAATTATTCCGGGTCGCCTATGCGCAATTCAGCACCACGGGCAAAAAGAAATAATTTGGAGTGCGCCGGC
>DATANL010000480.1:0-3487 GCA_036266295.1 Pyrinomonadaceae bacterium
CACGCTCATCGAGAAAGCGAAGGTAAATTAGGAGCAAGCTAAAGCGATGAGGGTTGTGATTTCTTTTTGCCGAACTCAAACCGGCGGCCCACGATCATCTTCAGGATCAGATGATCTGTACTTCGAGTCATGCCGATGCCGACGCCAAAATTAAATTCCCACTTCGGCGAGACATTCAGATCGATGGCCGGGAAAATCTGATGCGTCTGTTCACGGGCCGGATCGAAACCACTGAGCGGTCCGAGGCCGCCGTAGTATTCCAGCCCGACATCGACCTTCCTGGTAGCCGAGTAAGCCACTTTAAAATTCGGCGCGAATTCAAATCCCCGTTTCTTGCCGGGACCGCTCAAGGCGCGTTCGAGACTTGGATTGAACGACAGATACCACTTGCCCAGGTCCTTATCGATGATTGGACGGATTTCCCAACTCCACTGGTCTTCCGAGAATTGACGGCGGACCCAACCAATCTCCTGCGACAGACTAACGCCGACGGGCCAGTGCCATTTCCGCGGCACGCGAAACCGTGGCCGAATGTGCGTGCCGACGAAATCGTAACCGCTGCCATTGCGTGCGCTCATGAACAGGTAGAAGCCGGTCTCGTACCAGTCGTTGAAGCCGTGCGTGATTTCGATCGTCTCGTGCCACGCGTGATGCGTCGGCAGCGTTCCGTCGTCGGGTTTCTTCAGTCCCTTGGCCGTGAAGTTGTTATGCAACTCGATCATGGTCACGCCACGCGGAATCGTTTCAGATCCGTAGACTTGAATCTCGTAATTGTCCTGCGTCTTGACCGCGGCGGCTGTCAGCGCGAGCGTCGCACACATCAATAGCAGGCGATAGATAGTTTGATGTTTCAGTTGAGCGGCCCCAGAAGGTTTCAGCAGAGCGCCGCGCATTCTACACCAACTTTCCTGCTTCTGTAGGGGCAGCGCTTGTCCCTGCCCTCCGCGGCGCCGGTGGTTAACGTCTACAGAAGCAGGACGCCACGCCTGCGCTTGCCACCGCTCACCAAATTTCTAATACTCCGTTAGCCATGACCGAACAGTTTCAGAATATCGACGCGCTGCTGGCGGCGCGCGTGAAGCACACTCCCGACAAAGACTTCCTGTTTTCAGAGGCCGACGGCCGGAAGTTTTCTTATGCGGAGTTTCAAGTTGCGGTAAATCGCACTGCGGCAATGCTCCAGTCTCATGATATCGGCAAAGGGGACGTAGTGAGTCTGCTGATGCCGAACAGTGTCGAATACATCATCGGCTATTTCGCTTGCTGGAGATTGGGCGCGCTGGCTGGACCGGTGAATTCGCTTTTGAAGGAACACGAGATCGAGTTTGTGATGAACAACTCGGAAGCCAAGGCGATTCTCGTGCATTCGGAATTTCAACCGGTGATCGAGAAACTGAAACCGCAGCTGCCGCATTTGCAATCAATCATCAACTTTGATGATGAAGCTGAAGCTGCGCGACCGTTTCAGAAGCCCGACCGTAAGGGAGGGCCGCCTTCTAAACTAGCCCTCCCTCACGGTCGGGCTTCTGAAACGATCTCGTTGGACGACGATGCGATCATCATCTACACATCGGGCACGACAGGAAAACCGAAAGGATGTCTGCTGACCCATGGCAACATCATCGCGAACGCGCGGCAGATCAGCGATTGGCTTAAGTTCACCGAGAACGATCGACTGCTGACGATCATGCCGCTCTTTCACATGAACGCAGTTTCGGTCACCACGATGTCTGCGCTTTATGCCGGCGGATCGACAGTCGTCAGTCCCAGGTTCTCCGGCTCGAAGTTCTGGAACATCATCTCTGATTATCAAATCACCTCGTTTGGATCGGTGGCGACCATGCTGTCGATGCTGTTGAATACGTACCCCCATGGTGTGCCCGACGGATTGCAGACCAGCCAACTTCGGTTCGCGATGTGCGGCTCAGCACCGGTGCCCGGCGAAGTGATGAAAAAGTTTGAAGAGACTTTCGCTTGCCCGGTCGTCGAAGGCTACGGGCTGAGTGAATCAACCTGCCGCTCGACCTTCAACCCGGCGGACGAACGCCGCCGTCCAGGCTCGTGCGGATTGCCGATCGGAAACGAAATGAGAGTGGTTGACGACGACGACAACGACGTCCCGGACGGCGAACTCGGCGAGATCGTCCTGCGCGGTCAAAATATTCTGAAAGGCTATTTCAAGAATCCCGAAGCTACGGCAAATGCGTTTCGCGGCGGCTGGTTTCATACCAACGACATCGGCTATCGCGATCAGGATGGGTTCTTCTTCATCGTCGATCGCAAATCAGACATGATCATACGCGGCGGCGAGAACATCTATCCGCGCGAAATTGACGAAGTTCTCTACCAGCATCCCGCCGTGGCCGCGGCGGCGACAATTGGTGTTCCGGATCAACTCTATGGCGAAGAGGTGGCCGCGTTTATTGTGCTGAAGAACGGAATAAGCGCCACTGAAGAAGAGTTGATCGCGCACTGCAAGTCTGAACTCGCCGACTACAAGTGCCCTAAGTCAATCCGCATCGTCAAAGATATTCCCAAAGGTCCTACCGGAAAACTTCTGAAGCGGGAACTGGCGCGACAATATCAGGCTGGCCCAGCCTGATTTCCCCGATTGGCGAACGCGCGTTCGTCGTCAAACCATCTCCTCTCGGCCTCGCTTTTCGATTACTGGAAAAACTCGCCTATCGATCATTTTTTCCTTCTGCACCTTAACCGTTGAGATTGAAGGTCGGCCGTTGACCGTGCCCCTCAGTGTGCTTGCACTTCCCTACATGCGACTTAGCCCGGAGGTACTACTGGAAACGCTTGAGCCGGATTCTGCAAGTCCATCGGGTGAAGTCATGGCTTCGCCCCGTTTTCAATTTCTACAAATGCTTTCCCGATATTCCCGCGAATGTGGGGCTAATTGGTCTGAGGGCGGTCAGTTTTTTCCGGCGGCCCTTTTTTATTTTATTTGGAATGACGTCGTGATTAAGCCTATTCGGATTTCGCAGCCGAAGTTTCTTGATCGAAGACTACTGAGGACGTGAGTCTCAGCGCGACTCGCCTGACCATCTGAAGCCTTTCAGCGTGTTGACAGCCAACGATCCCGGCTATAGAGTACGCATGCTCTTAAATTGTAGTGACACCGCCGGTTGGGTGCGGACACCCGACGGTGCGTGTGGTGTGTAAAGAAGCCGAAAGCCCCACAAGATAGTCTCTCTTGCCTCGCTTCCCGCTTCGCCGTAAGCACCCGCGAAAGATGTTTTTTCGACGATTATCAACTGGCGTCGTAGTGTGTCTCGCCAGCTTAGGATTGGGCAAAAGCCCTGATTCAATTTCAAAGGAGAAATCTATGAATCTTAGAAGAATGTTCATTGTACTTACGCTCGGCCTGGCCGGATTGTTGGTGGTGCTGAGTAACTCGACTGCGCAACGGACGGCATCAGCAGCCCCGTCAAAAGTCGACTTGTGTCACGTGACCGGCAACGGTAGTTACCAGCCGCTT
>DATANL010000481.1:0-1639 GCA_036266295.1 Pyrinomonadaceae bacterium
GTTTGCTGTTTGTCAGTTTCGCCACGCCGGCGCAAACCGTCGTTACTACAACGCAGACGCCGTCACCGTCACAATCACCGGCGGCAGCCGCGCCAACTCCTTTACCCGAACAGAAAGCATATGACGAAGCACGGCGCATAAAAGATCCGCAAAAGAAGATTGATGCGCTGGACAAAGTCATTAAGGATTATCCGGAAAAAGTCCAGGCGTCGATGGCTCGCAGTGACTCACTCGATGTCTACATAAAGAATTTTCCAACCCAGACCGACAAAATTCGGGCGGCGGCGGAAAGAATATTTGAACCAATCAAGTCGATCCCGGTGGCACTCGGATCGAATTACCTGAACGTTGCCGGCCGCCTCATGGACGCTGGAGTCATGCTCGATTGGGCCGAGGAACTCGCGACCAAGGGCGGGGCGATGTATGACGAAGAGATGGCCAAGAACTTGCGCCGCCAGCGCGCGCGGTCACAGGACACGCTCGGTCGCATCTATTTGAAACAAGGCAAGGACAAACTTGCCGAAAAATTTTTGAAGCAGGCTTTGACGAACGATCCGGACATTACGACTTCGATGGTCGGACTGGGCACGCTCGCCGAGCGCGCCGGCAAACACAAAGACGCCGTCGAATACTTCACGTCCGCGGCCGTGAAGTCGCCTCTGAAGAAGGCCGATCGCGAAACGATGGAAGCTGCGTATCGCGCTACGCATAACAATTCGCTCAATGGCCTCGACGATTTGCTCGATTCAAAATATCGAAAGCTGAACGCGGGATTGCATTTCGATCATTATCAACCGTCCGCCAAACGGACCAGCCGCACGGCGCTCGCCGAACTGTTCACCGGCTCCGGTTGTGGGCCATGCGTAGCGGCCGACCTGGGTTTCGATGGGTTGCTTGAGAGATATAAGCGTCAGGATGTGGTGGTGCTGGTCTATCACATGCACATTCCCCTTCCCGATCCGATGACTAATCAGACCACTATGGATCGCGGAAAATATTACGGCGTCCCGGGAACTCCGACACCGGTGGTAGATGGATTCAGATTGCCCAGCGCCGGCGGCTCGCGTGAAATGACCAAGGGTTTCTACGATCGCGTAAATCCAAAAATCGAGTCGGAATTGGAAGCGCCGGCCCAGGCCCAAATTGCCTTAACCGGTTCGATCGCGGGCGACGTCGTGAAAGCCAACGTCGTAGTCGATCAAGTCAAGGCCGCCTCG
The DNA here is from genome assembly GCA_036266295.1 of Pyrinomonadaceae bacterium. Lineage (GTDB taxonomy): Bacteria > Acidobacteriota > Blastocatellia > Pyrinomonadales > Pyrinomonadaceae > UBA11740. Next base: position 1,218 of record DATANL010000481.1, read on the forward strand.
CCCGATTTGCGAATTCAATTAGCGCTAGCCGAGGAAGAGGTTCGCTACACCGGCGAGAACGGCATCCGCTTTCATCCGATGGTAGTTCGCAGCCTGGGCGGCAAAGATGCGAATGGGTTCGCCCTCGCAACGTCAGGGCCAACGACAGTCGAGTGGACTTTCGATGTGAAAGCGATGGCCGATCAGTTGAAAAAATATCTCGATGATTACGAAAAGGCCGGACATCGCGGCGATCCGTTTACGTTCCTGGATAAGAAATATCAGATCGACCCCAACAATCTGTCGCTGGTCGCTTTTGTGCAGGACATGAAAACCAAAACGGTGCTGCAAACGGTCTACCTGAAACTCAACGCCGCGGCCATGACTTCAGCGACAGCGGCGGCGCAGTAAGATGCTTCGGCGCCGTTACTTTCAACTGGCAT
>DATANL010000482.1:0-18877 GCA_036266295.1 Pyrinomonadaceae bacterium
TCAAGGAATCGCTGATAAAGAAGTCCCATTCTGCCGACGCGGAACTCGTCATAGGGGCTGTGCAATTCAATGCTGCGGCGCGCGGGTGAATAGAGTGTGACATCGCGCACCACCGGACCCAGGCAATCATCGGGCAGTGAAAAATCCTCGAGCGTGCGGCGAACAAAAATGCCGGTCGTGTGGATCGATTGAGTCAGCGAGGTCTTGCGATCGATCAACAGAACGCGCAGCTGATTCTCTGCCAACAGCCGGGACAGTTGCAGGCCGGCGAGTCCCGCGCCGACTATGACGACGTCGTAGCGCTTCATATCCAACTAGCTCGGTTGGACCGTGACGGGCTCCGGCGTGGTGGTTGGCGGCAGCTCTTCAACTATGCGACGCGGCGCAAACTTTTCGGCCCAGCGAATCTTGCCCGTCGCCTGCATCACCACGAACAGCGTCGTAATCGACCCGACGGTGATCGCCAGTCCGGTGAAGCCTTTAAGGAAGAACGCGTAGGAAAACGCGACCAGGTAAATGAATTGCGCCAGCGCTGCCTCGCGCGTGGCGAATCGCGTGCCGACTACGAGTCGCAAATAGGAAATCACCAGGAAGATCGAAACTGCCGAGCAGATCGCGAACGCGAGATGAATCGAAACGTGATCGACCAGATACGCAAGCAACAAGTGAAAAGAGAAAAACGCGGCGGCGAGAAAGAAGTAGTTCATCGGGTGGAGCTCAATGCCACGCAGCGTGGTGATGATTAGCATCAGAAAGAAAAAGAAGAAGAGCGATACGGGCGCGAACAAACTGATACGTCCCGCGAGCGGCCCGGGCTGTAGCTTTTCGGGCATCGTCATGGCGATCTGATAGCCTGACACGAGATTCGTGAAATTCCACTCCATCATCCAGCCGCCACCGTTCGGCGTCTTCCTGGTCGGCGAAAGCGTGTTGTCCGGGAAGTCTATGTCGGTGAAGTTCGTCGTCATCTTCAGCGAGAAGTCGCGGACCTGCGCCACGTCTCCCGCGCCCTGGCCGGTGGCGCTTATCGGTCCACTAAAGTTGTAACGCCAATCGTTTAGTCCCTGGGACTTGTAGCCGACCTTGAGTAAGGCTGCACTCCTGGCCTTCACCAAAACATTTCCGCTGGCGCTGCTCTTTCCGTTCGTCAAAGGCACCGCCGCCCCATCAACTGTGAAAACGAGATCGTCATAAATTGCCTGGGCCGTGGGAAAGTTAAGCTGGAAGGTGACATTTTGATCTTTGTCGCTGGCATTACGGAATGAGTAAGCGCCGTCGAATGCGACTTTGTACGTGCTGTACCAGAGCAAACCTTTCTGCCGGTGCTCGAGATTCAAATCGACGTTGATGCGGCTGCTCTCCAAGGGCAGCTGCGTAGTCACTGTCTCTTGCGTGACCGTTTCGATCGTCCTGCCGTTTTCGGTTTTGGTCTCTTTCTTCGGGACCTTCTCGTCGAATGATGCCTGTGGCGGCGACTGACTTTGCGGCGCGCCCCACGTCGATTCCACCCGACTGTCTGAAAAAGTGCCGGAATCGTAAGTGCGTTGGAAAATGGTGGCGCCGAGAATTGCCCAGGCCACAGTGGTGCACAGGAATATGAAAGTGACAGCGGCGATGCGCTTGACCATGGACGTCTTCTCCGGGACAGCCGCGGGTTTTACTGGAAAATTGATTTGCTGAAACATGATGTTTTTTGAGTTTGACAATTCTTCGCTTGAAGTTGTTCCCCGACAATGTGGTTTGCCACGGTCGCGCGGGGTGCGCGCCTCGTGCATCGGTCAAATCTGAAATTTTGTCTGGCCATGCATCGGACTGTTTTCATGTCCGATGAGCCAGTGCGTCTCCCAGGCACTCTCGTTAATCAACAGCACCGCCGGCTTCACATCCGCCGGCAGATCGAACGCGAGCTCAGTCGTATAACTTTCGCCGGGCCGCAAAGGTGTCGTCACCGGCGTGCCTGTCTGTGCCGCTACTTGATAGCGTCTGCCGCGGTCATCTATGAGCGTGAACGCGCGCCCATTCGGATACAACAAACCTTCTCCACGCCTCGGCCCGATAGTTGTTTCATCAAAACGCGTTTTGATTGTGACTATGGTGAATTGACCCTGCGCCTGGGTCTGACCGGCGCCTTCGCCCAACGTCCTGGCCTGCGCGGTGTTGGCAATCGAATAAGCCAGATGACAATCGAGTTCGCAGAAATGCTTCTCTTCACCGCGCGCGAGCAATTGGTCCCGGCTTCTTAGAGAGAAAATAACCATGGCGCCGAAGTATGCGAGGCCGATGATGAGCATCAAGGCCAGTAAAACCCTGGCCCGCGCCATCTTTCGCACGATCAGCGACTGAGCCAGGACAACCGCTATCAAAAAGAGAAGGAATCCGGTACCGAGAAACGCGAGCGCCCCGATCGGCGCCGCCAGGTTTACGTTCGTATGCATAGGTTTCGATCGATACTGCTCAACAGAGTGCTTTACCTTGCAAAGCACCCAGGCAAAATTTTTTTGCGCCTCTTATTTGTTTCGCATGCGACCAATCAAGGCTTCCATGTGATCGATATAACGCTCGAGAGCGCGCCGGCCAGCGGCGGTCAGGCGGTACTCGGTCCTGGGCGTGCGCCCCTCGAATGATTTTGCGCAGCTGACGTAACCGGAATCTTCCAGCTTGCGCGCATGCACGCTCAGATTGCCATCGGTCGTCTTCACCAGGTGCTTCAGTTCATTAAAAGTCAGCGATTCGTTCGCTGCCAGCGCGCTGATAATTCCCAGTCTCAACCGTTCATGAATCATCCGGTCGATCTCGTGAGCGCTATGCGGCGCACCGCCATGAACACCGCGCAGCTTTTCCTTATCCGTCGTTCCTTTGTGTGCTTCGCGCTTGAGCGCCGCTTGCCTAGCCACCGTATCTCCTTGCGATGATCGTTCCGAAAATTATGTGTAGCCCGCCAAAGGCCAGCGCCATTAACCAATCTCCCGGTATCACCGGAAGGAACAACCCAAGCGCGCCCGCGATCACAAAACAGATGCCCATCACCGGCACGATGCTGACGGAAAACATGCCGCCGGTAATCACCCCGGTGCCGTAGAGCAGCAACCACATGCCGGGAATCGCATTTACCAATCCCGCGCGAAACAGCACCACGGTCAATAGCGCACCGGCTACCATCGGCGGCGAAAGGCTGAATGCCACCTTTCTTCCCGGACCGGAGAACAAAGGCACGCCCGACTTACGAGCTTTGCGATCCATCAGCCAGCCGGCGATTAAGAGAGAAATAATTGCCTCGGCGAGCCACACGCCCAACCAGGCACGGCGCGTGGCCTGATGCGCTGCCACGTAAGCGGCGACCATTGCGCTCAACCCAATCGCGACTTGCCCCCAACCCGGAACGGCGGTAAAGGCCGAAGCGCGCTCCATGGTTTCGCGGATATACCGCAGGTTGTCCATGGCGCGATCGTGCAGCGCCGGCGGTGTTTCGGGTTGGTGGAGAGCTGACACGGAAAAAGAATACGCCCAAGCTGCTTGTCGCGTCAAGTACTTTGAAGGACAAAGCAACAGGATTTTCGTCGGCAGAATTTGAAGGCCGCACAATGACGGGCCGTGGTTGAGCAGGTTTGGGGGCAGGGATGCCCACGCCACGTTATGGCGCCAGCACAACCTTGCCGATGTTCTTGCGTGATTCGATGTGAGTGTGAGCGTCGGAGATTTGATCGAACGGGAAGCTGCGATCGACGTGCGGCCTTATCCAACCTTCCGACAGGCCGCGCATGATCTCGCGCATCCAACCGGCGACCTTCTCGCCCTCGCCCCACATATGTCCGAGATTGAGACCGAAGACGGATTTGTTGCTATTCATCAAACCGATGGGATTAAAGCGCGGCATTGCCAGAACCGCTTTCAGCGCGCGAATCTTTCCCGCGATGCCCGAGGCTGACGCGACTGACATTCCGAAGACGCCCATTCGTCCGGTCGCCCGCAACGCGCGGTAACTCTTCTTCCAGTTGGCGCCGCCCAGGGGATCGATAATCAATTCGACGCCGCGGTTCCCGGTCAATGACATGAGCGGCGGCAGCCAATCCTGTTGGCGGTAATCGATGGGATGATCGAGGCCTCGCGCTCGCAGAAAATCGTGCTTGCCCGTGCTCGCCGTCCCGAAGGTCTGTGCGCCGATGTGTTTGGCGATATCAAGCGCCGCCAATCCGACCCCGCCGCCGGCATTGTGAATCAGCACGGCTTCCTCTTTTTTCAGGCCGCCCATGGTCACGAGCAGCGCCCAGGCAGTGAGGTAGTTCACCGGAATCGCCGCCGCTGCTTCGAAACTGAGGTCTTCCGGCTTCGGGAAAGTTTGCGCCGCGGCCACCGTGACAAGTTCCGCCTGACCTCCAAACCGGGTCAATGCAATTACCGGTTCACCGATCATCGCCGTGTCGACACCTTCACCAACTCCTTCCACTGTCCCCGAAACTTCATAGCCCATGACGCAAGGCTTCGGCGGCCCATCGGGATACAAGCCTTGCCGCGCCAGAATGTCGGCGAAGTTCAGCCCGGCAGCTTTAACGCGAATGACAACTTGTCCCGGTTTCGGTTTGGGGTCGGGACGCTCTTCGACTTTCATGACGCGAGCGTCGCCGGCGGCGGTGGTGACAACGGCTCTCATGACTGTGGCACAGACTTCAGTCTGTGATGATTAGGAAAGGACAGCAAGCGCAGAGTCCCAAGCTCTGCGCTCGCACGAATAGTCGATACAGTTTGAATGAGGTCAATAGTGAAATCACAGACTAAAGTCTGTGCCACTACGCGCCTTCGGCTTTCGTCTGCTTTTTAGGTTGCGGCACCAGGCGCAGATAAGGCTTCACCGTCTTCCAGCCATCCGGGAATTTTTCTTTCGCAGCCTCGTCGTTGAGCGAAGGCACGATGATCACGTCCTCGCCGTCTTTCCAATTCGCCGGCGTAGCCACGCTGTAATTGGCCGTGAGTTGCATCGAATCGATCGCGCGCAGGATCTCGTGGAAGTTACGGCCGGTGGCCATCGGATAGACGATCATCAACTTGATTTTCTTGTCTGGTCCAATCACGAACACGTTGCGCACCGTCATGTTATCGGCCGCGGTCCGCCCTTCAGCGCTGCCCGAAGTACTCGCCGGCAGCATGTCATAAAGTTTTGCGACGGCCAGATCGGTATCGCCAATCATCGGATAATTCGGGGCGTGGCCGGTCGCGTCTTTGATGTCATCGGCCCAGCGACTGTGGTTGTCAACCGGGTCAACGCTCAGCCCGATGACTTTCACATTCCGCTTGTCGAATTCAGGCTTGATGCTGGCGACGTAGCCCAGTTCAGTCGTGCACACCGGCGTAAAGTCTTTCGGGTGCGAAAACAGAATGCCCCAACTGTCGCCGAGCCACTGGTGAAAATCGATAGTTCCGTCGGTCGTCTCGGCCGTGAAATTCGGCGCGGTGTCTCCTAAACGTAATGCCATGGTGAAACTCCTTTTGAAAAGATGTAACCGGAACATCGCTTGCGCGAAGTCAGGACCAGAAAGGTTCGCTGGATTTCTGTGCGAGGGATTCTCAAACTAAACGAAGGCCAAGTCAAGGGATGCTGCTCAGACCGCAACGATTGCGATTTTGTGTTTGTTGGCTAATCCAATCATCTGTTCGCGATCAAACATCAAGGTCTTTCCGGCGGTCAGGCAAAGACAGGTCGCGCGGGCGGCAATCATCGATTCAATTGTGGGCACCCCGACCACGGGAACGTCGAAACGCATGTCCTGATCCGGTTTGGCGATCTTGACGACAGTCAGCCGGCCGCGCACCAGTTCGCCGGCCCGACGAATGACGGCGTCAGTTCCTTCCATGGCTTCGATGGCCACGCAGGCGCGATCGCGCACCACAATTGTTTGCCCCAAATCGAGCCGGGTGATCTCTTTGGCTACTCCCAAACCGTATTCGATGTCACTGCGTTCGCGATCGTCGGGGGCGCGCCTGGTGAGCGTTCCAATCTTTGGAAGTTGATCCTGAAGGAAATGGGTTGAGTCGATCAGTTCAATTCCCTCGCTGGCGAGTTCGCCGGCGACGGCGCCGATCAGCGCATCCGTGTTTCTCTTCGGCAGCCGCAAAAGCATCTTGAGCATGCGCACGTCGGGAATGGCATTGCTGAAAATCTGCACGTGTTTGACCTGCCCGGCCATGATGGCTTTGTCGACGCCTTCGTTCTTGAAGAACTTCAGCATCTTGCCCAGCTGGCCGATGCCGACCCACGTTAATCGATCGGCGATTTTTTCGATGGACGGATCGGTCTCTTCGCGAATCGCGGCGACGGCGACTTCGGCGCCCGCGCGATGCGCGCCCTCGATAACGAGAAACGGAAACTTTCCGTTGCCGGCGATGAGACCGATTTTCATGAACGCGTTAACCACAGAGGACACAGACAAGAACATGGAAAAATCGTGATCGTTTAGAGGCCCACTTATGCGGCCAGTCATAAACGCCAGACAAGTCCGGCTTCTAAACGTGGTTGATTGTTTTTCTCTGTGTCCTCTGTGGTGAAACTATTTCACGACGCCACGTTGCGAGGCTTCAACGAAACGAACCACTTCATCCACTTCCGGCACGTCTTTGATCGTTTCGCGAATTCGTTCAATCGCCTGGGTCGTGTTCAGCTTTGAAGACAACAGAAGGTGAAAGGCGTGATGCAAAGCCGCGATCGTCTCGTTCGAGTAGCCGCGCCGGCGCACGCCCACCTTGTTCAGACCGTAGCACTTCGCGTGATTTCCGACCGTGAGCGCGAACGGCAAAGCGTCTTTCACGACCACAGAGTATCCGCCGATGTACGCTTCGCGGCCCACGCGACAGAATTGATGCACCCCGGAGTAGGCGCCGATGTTGGCGCGGTCGTAGACGGTCACGTGGCCGGCGAGTGTGGCCGCGTTGGCCATGATTACGTGATCGCCGATCAGACAATCGTGCGCCACGTGGGCCTGCGCCATGAGAAAGCAGTCGTCGCCGATTTTCGTGAGGCCGCCTCCACCCGTGGTGCCGCGATGGACTGTAACAAACTCGCGAATGCGCGTCCGGCTGCCAATGAGCGTTTCAGTTTCCTCACCCGCGAACTTCAAATCCTGCGGCGGCAAACCAATCGACACAAACGGATAGATGTGCGTCTCGTCGCCGATGCGCGTGCGGCCATCGATCACACAGTGCGATTCAATGACGACACCTTTGCCTAGGATGACATGATCGCCGATGACAACGTATGGCCCGATCTGACAGCCATCGCCGATTTGCGCACCTGAACCAATGACGGCCGAGGGATGAATGCTGGTGGAACTTTGAATTGACGCGGCGCTCATCATTAGGCCTTCGGACGATCGGCGATGATGCTCATCAGCTCCGCATCGGCGCACAGTTGGCCATCGACCTTGGCTTCACCGCGCATCCGCTGAATGCGTGGTCCGAAGCGCAACGCCGTGACTTCCAGCACCAGGCTGTCGCCCGGAACGACGGGCCGGCGGAAGCGCGCTTCCTTGATACCGGTGAACAGCACGAGCTTCTGATCGCGATCTTCGATTTCACGCAAAGCCAGGATGGCGCCGCATTGGGCCAGCGCCTCGATCACGAGAACTCCGGGCATAACCGGAGCTCCCGGGAAGTGGCCTTCGAAGAACGATTCGTTGGCGCTGACCTGCTTGATGCCGACGATCCGCTCAAGCGGTTTTAGTTCGATGATGCGATCAACCAGCAGGAAGGGAAAGCGATGTGGCAGTAACTTCTTGATGCCTTCAGAGTCGAGGACAGTTTCCATAAGTGTTTCAGAACCGGAGCCCACCGGAGTCGCGCACGCGTGCGGATGCGGCCGATCACGGAGCTACTCTGCAGGCCAACGAACCATTGGTTCGTCGGCTACCGGTTTGCCGCCGGCCGGCTACGGTTTCGTGGTGCTGGCCGCGGCTGCCGGATTCTTCGAGTTGAAATCAGAAATGAAGATCCGCGTGATGTCCAGCGTGTCTGAGGCGTAAATCACTCCCGGAACCTGACTGCCGTCGATGACCATCGTGATGCCGTGGCTCTTGGCGAACAGATCGAGTGCCTTGCCGACCTCATCCTGCAACGGGCCCAATAAGTCCGTGCGCCGCTTCTGATAAAGTGCCTGCGTGTCTTCCAGCTTGCGCTGAGCGTCCTTCTTCAATTGATCGAGCTGATCCATCTTGGCCTGGATCGCTTTGGGATCTGCCGGCGCAGCTGATTTCTGCAATCTGGCAATTTCATCCTGCAGGCCCTGGACTTGTTTCGCGGCAGCGTCGAGGTCGTCCTGAGGTTTCTTGAACTCAGTATTCAACTGGTTCTGGATAACCGCGAACTTGGTGATGCCGATCTTCGGATCCTGGAACGCTTCCGAAAAAATCACGGCGATCTTACCAACCGGAACATTGGCGGTCTGGGCCGCGGCGCGTTGCGCGCAAACGGTGCCCAACAGGGCAATCAAGGCGAACAAAAAAAACTTCTTGCTGATCATTTCAATTACTCCTCCAGCTTGTCAGGCAAAGATGCCGCAGGCCTCATCGATCACAACCTGCGGCATATTCCGGCAATCTGGTTAATTCTTTATGGCTGCGGCGTCAGTGACGCGGCGGTCGCCGGGTTCTTACTATTGAATTCGGTGATAAATGCTTTGGTAATGTCGAGCGAGCCGTCAGCGCTGACGATGCCCTGCACCTTGGTGACATCGAGAATCAAAGTGATGCCATGGGCCTTGGCGAAAGCATCGAGGGCCTTGCCGATGTCGTCATAGATCGGGCCCAGCAGCGCCTGCATCCTTTGCTGGTAGGCGCTTTGAGCATCTTCGGTCTTGCGCGTGATCTCTCGTTTCTTGGTATCGATCGCGTCCTGCTGTTGCGCGCTGACTTTCGGATCCTGGACGGGCGCAGCCTTCTGCAAGTCGGCGGTCATCTTGTCGACCTGGCCCTGCATATTATTGAGCTCAGTGCGGCGCGGTTGGAACTCGCTTTCGAGCTTACTGGCGGCGGCCAGCAGACGCTGGATGCCGACCTTCGGATCGAGAAACGCATCGGTATCGACCAGGGCGACCTTGGCTTCGGGAACGTTACCGGTGGTCGAGCCGCCGGTCGTCGCCGGGGCGGAGGAAATCGGACCCGGCTTGGTCGGGGTCGGCGTCGTGGCCGGCTTCGGTTGCGCGGCGACTGAGGCAGCGCTGATTGCCGCAAAGAAAGCGATCGCGGCTATCGCACGAATAATCTTCATCACGTTACTTAAAACTCCTTACAATTCGTCGAGTGGCGGCGTGAATGCAACTCCTTAGTTGTTCAGGCTGCCGGATTGGTTTGCTTGTTGGTTAACCGCGTGCGGTTGAATCAACGCTAGAAAGTGCGGCCTACGCTGAAACGAAATACCGACTTTTTCTCGTCAAAGAAGAAAGGAAATCCGTCGATGACCTGATCCTTGCGAGCGTTCGGATTATACGCATAAATCAGCCGAAAAGGCACGTTTAAAACCGGGACCTGGACGCGCAGTTCCGCGCCCACGCTGCTGCGCAAATCGGTAAATTTAGCGAACAGGCTCTGATCGAGACGAACGACGGTATTTCGCTGCGCGTCACCTCTCATGAAGACCTGCTGCAGTCCCGGCGGCAATCCCGTCAGAGGATCGACCGGGCCGAGGCGCAACGCCGTATCGTATTCAGCTCGAGTGATGAGGCGATTGTCACGAGCGATAAAACCGAGGTTCGGGGACAGCGCGAGGTTTGTAAAATTGTTACAGGCGGCCAAAGTCGTGAGCGTCACGGGCGCCAGGCCGGAAAGTTGGCGCGGACAACGAATGAAACCCAGAGTATTCAGGAAACCATCGTCTGCCAGAAATTCGGTCGAGAAAGTCTGGGCGTGATTCGATCTCAGGTTGAACGAGTTGCCGACATCGGCAAACAGCGCCGCCTGCACTGTCCGGCCGATGATCGGAATGCGGTATTCGAAATTGCCGAGTACCTGCGTATCGCCACCAGTCGCCGTGTAAACGCGTGACAAGGAGGCGGTGTTGGAGCCTGCGGCGCCGGTGAATGTACCTATCGCCGCGAGGCTGGCCGGCAATCCAGGAACCGTCTGCGGCGTGCCCACGCTGTTAACTGCCACGGACACGTTGCGTGAAGTGATGAAGTTATCGAGCGGCGTTACCGGACTGATCGAACGAACGTTGTAACCGCGGATCGTAAATTCATCGCCCAGGAAGAAGCGTTCGTAAATCGGCACGCCATCGACGAACGCGAGCGAATTCGCATTCTTGATTTTCTCCGTCGTCGCGAAGCTGCCGACCGTGCCCAACAGAATCCGGAACCCGAATACGTGCGGATATTCCGACTTCTTGTTTCGCACCGGATAGAACTGCGTGAATTCCAGGGTCGGCCCGTAAGTGCGCACGTCGCCGAGCAAACCGGACAGGGCTACGGACGCAGATATCGATCTGCCGCGCGTCGGATCGATGCTCGCGTTGCGCGTGTCGTAAACGAAACTGCCCGTGACGCGACTGGTAATGATGTTCGGCTGCGCGTAGATGACGGGAATGAAATTAGTCCCGCCGGCCGCATTGACGGGTGGATCTTTTACGTTGGACTCTGAGAGTTGATACGAGAGTCCGACGCGTGAAAATTGCGTGAACGGACGCTTGCGATAAAACTCAGAAAGTGGCGCGCTGGCAAAGATTGAACCGCCGATGGAATTGCGGGTAAACAGGTTCTCTTCGTTGGTATTGAAGAAATCGAAGACCCCTCCGGATGCGCCTTGAATCGCGTTGGCATTTTGCGAGAGGAACGTGCCTTCACCGAAGAACTTCTGCGAATAAGCGAAGACACTGAAGCCCGCGCTGATCGGCCGGTTGCGGATGTAGGGCTCGGTGAACGAGAACTGGAACGAACGCTGGCGATTGCCGGCGGCGAGTTGGACCGAGAGAACTTCGCCGCGGCCGAACAAGTTATTGGTTGAGTAATCAAGTCCAAAGAACGTGCCGCCGATACCCGAAATACCGCCGTTGAATGAAATCTGCTGCCGGCCTTTCTCCTTGACCTTCAGCGTCACGTCGACCTGGCCTTCTTCTTCATTCTGTTTGAAGTCGGCGTCTTTCTCGTGATCAATCGGATCGAAGTAGCCGAGCTGATTCAAACGCGTCACCGAGATTTCAAAGTATCCCTGGTTGTAGATGTCGCCTTCATTAATCAACACCTCGCGGCGCAGCACGTTGTCACGGGTGAAGGTATTGCCGGTAAATTCCAGACGGCGCAACGTAAACTGCTTGCCTTCGTCGATCGTGATGACGAAATCGGCGATGCCTTCGTTGGGGTTCGCGGGATTGTCTTTGAAAGTCGGGCTGACTTCCGCCGTGTACTGGATGAATCCCTGGTTGCCGTAGGCTTTCTTCAGATTCTCGTACAGACCTTTGCTCAGCGCTTCGCCGTTGGCGACGGCGCCCTTCTGCAAACCAATAAAGGCCTTGATAATGTTCTCAGAAAAGATCGAGTTGCCTTCGACCTTTACCTCGCCGACGCGAAACAACTTGCCGTCCGTGATAGGCACGGTGATGCGCAGCGTGTCATCTACCGATGAAAGGAACGGCAGCGGCAGGATGGGCAAACCGGTGCGGCGCTTGCCGAGACCTTCGATCTTGGGCTCGCCGTGCCGCGCCTGCAGATAGCCCTTCGACTTCATGTAGGTATCGACCTGGTGCAGGTCGTACTCGAGCTTTTGCCGATCGAGAATGTCCTGTTCCTTAAAGCGCGTGAGTAGTCCCGCTTCCCGGACGAACTTCATGTGCTCACGCAGGGTGCTGCTCTTGAAAACATGACTGCCTTCAAAACGGATCTCGGCGACGCGGACGCGGGCGCCTTCATTGACGACGAAGGTGATGGCGCTGGACGTTTGCGAAACTGGATCGATGGTACCGGTGACGACGGCGTTAGGATGTCCCTTGGCCGCGAGCAATTCTTTCAAAACGCGCTCGGCGTTCTTCACCTTGACCGGATCGAGGATCGTTTCTTTCGACACGCCGACCCGCCGTTCACGGAAGGTTTTGAGCACGTCTGATTCGGTGACGCTCTTCAAACCTTCGAATTGAATGTCGCGGATGATGGGCAGCTCTTTGACTTCGAAAATAATGCGCACACCGCCGCGGGGCGCGTCTTCCGCCGTCACGCGAGTCCCGACCTTATCAAAGAAATTCAGCTGCAGAATTGTTTGCAGATCAGCGTTGACCTTCTCCGGATTGTAAGGATCACCCTGCCGGGTCTGAATGTAATAAAGGATGTCTTCTTTGCGCAGGCGGCGATTGCCGATGATGTCGACTTCTTCGACCAGCCGTTGCTGGGGCTGCTGCGCAGACACGCGCGCGTGCAGGAACAAACAGGTAGTGCCGATTAGCAGGCCAATTATGGCGAGCAGGACGACGCGATAAAATTGCATAAGAAACGGTGCCCTCAAGACGCTTGGGGACCTTGTGTTAGCAGCCCGCAGGTCAGTTTTCCGCTGTTTCGGCAGCAGCATTCGATCCAACGATTGGCGGTTACTCCAACACCTATTTGACTGAAATTAGTGCTTACTATCAGGGAAAAAGTAACACAAACGGCTTCGGATTACGCAGCCTGGGGAGCACTTTGATTCGCCGCAGCCTTCACCCGTTGCCAAATTCATCCGTAACAAAGTGGCGCATTATAGCGGGAAGCCTCCGGGAAAGTCCAAAACAGCGGCTACGTTACCGATTTGTTAGTTGATACAGGATAAGGAATAGAACAACGAAGGCCAACACGAGAAGCGGCGCAATCAACATGGCTCGCTTCTGTAGCCGAATAGCCTTCTTCTGTTGTTCGATCGCGTGATGATAATTTTCGACGTGTTGTCGCTGCAGGTCTCGAATCTGAGTAAGGAGATCGATTATTTCCTGTTCGGCCATGGGTTACGGGGTAACCAGTAGATCGCTTGCCTGCTCGATGCCATTATCGTCAATTGAGATCGAGCGGAAATTCAGCTGCTCGCCCTCGACGAACATTTCCACCAGCGTAGCTTCAGCCAGCTGGCCCTGGATCAGAGCTTCGGAAAGCGGATCTTCGACGTATTTTTGTAGCGCCCTGCGCAACGGCCGGGCCCCGTACGAGCGGTCCGCACAGGTCTTTTGGACCACCCAACGCTTGGCGTCGTCCGCCAGCCTGACGATAAATCCGTGGTTCGACATGGTCGCGTTGATTTGATCGACCTGGAGCTGAAGCACGTCGAGCAACTCTTCATCACCGAGTTCGTCAAAAACAATAATTTCGTCCAGACGATTGATGAACTCGGGATTGAAAGTCTGCCGCACCGCATTCATCACCATCTCTTCCATCTTCACGCGCGAAACATCGGATGAGCCCTGGAAGCCCATCGTGCCGCGCCGTTGAATAAAGCGCGCCCCGATGTTCGACGTCATGATGATGATCGTGTTTTTGAAATCGACGGTGTTGCCCAGGCCATCGGTCAGGATGCCGTCTTCGAAAACCTGCAAAAGGATATTGAAGAGATCGGGATGCGCTTTTTCAATCTCGTCAAACAGCAGCACCGAATAGGGCGAACGCTTGATGCGCTCGGTCAACTGGCCGCCTTCTTCGTGGCCGACGTAGCCCGGCGGTGACCCGATCAATTTTGAGACGGCATGCTTCTCCATGAACTCAGACATGTCGAAACGAATCATCGAACGATTGCTGCCGAAGAGAAACTCTGCGAGACAACGCGCGACTTCAGTCTTGCCGACACCCGTCGGGCCAAGGAACAAAAAGGATCCGACCGGGCGATGTGGATTTTTCAGACCGGCGCGCGAGCGGCGAATCGCGCGGGCCAAAGCTGAGATCGCGGGCCGCTGCGAAATCACGCGCTTATGCAATTCGGCTTCGATACGCAACAGCTTCTTCGACTCTTCTTCTTTCAAGGAGACGATCGGAATGCCGGTCCAACGCGCGATCACTTCTTCGACGTCGGTGCGCGTGACCTCGCCCATGACGATTTGATCCTCATCCTCCTGGTCGTCGGTGATCGGCGCCTGCGCGCGACCGTACGTGGCCCGTTCCCATTCCGAGAGTGGGGCCATCAAGGCATCGAGATTTCCCTGCTCGGCACGCACGCGCAGTTTCACGCGGGCGCCGGCTTCATCAATTACGTCGATGGCTTTATCCGGCAGAAAGCGGTCGGGAATGTAACGGGTTGATTGGCGGACCGCAGCTTCCAAAGCCTCGTCCGTGTAATGCACCTGGTGGAAGCTCTCGTAGCGTTCGCGCACGCCGCCGAGAATTGCCACCGCTTCATCTTCTGACGGCGGCGGCACCTTGACCGCCTGGAAACGGCGCTCGAGCGAACGATCTTTTTCAATCGATTTACGAAACTCGGCGGGCGTAGTCGCGCCGATGCATTGAATCTCGCCGCGCGAAAGTGCCGGCTTCAGGATGTTGGCTGCGTCGAGCGATCCTTCCGCCGAACCCGCGCCGACCAGCGTATGCAACTCATCGATGAAAACGATGTACTGCGGATTGTCGATCAGCTCGCGCATGATCTGCTTCAAGCGCTCTTCGAACTGTCCGCGATATTTCGTTCCGGCCACAATCAAACTAATGTCGAGCGACAGGATGCGTTTGTTCTCGAGGAACGAAGGGACCTCACCCGCGACAATTCGCTGGGCGAGACCTTCGACAATCGCAGTCTTGCCAACGCCGGGCTCACCGATCAAGACAGGATTGTTCTTGGTGCGGCGGCAAAGAATTTGAATCAGCCGCTCGATCTCCGGGTCGCGTCCGATCAACGGATCGAGTCGATCGTTATGCGCGTCTTCGGTCAGGTCGCGCGAAAACTCGAGCAGGTGCGGAATGTCTTTGCGTTGCCGCGCATCCGCGCCCGTCTGCCGGGCAATCTCGTCGCGCACGGCGGCCAGACGCAATCCGCGGTCAAACAGAATCTGCGCCGCCATCGAGCGCTCTTCGCGCAGCAATCCCAATAACAAGTGTTCGGTGCCGATGTGACGATGCTGAAGACGATCTGACTCTTCGTGCGAATAATGAAGCACCCGCTTGGTCTCCGGCGCCAGAGGCAATTCGACGGACGTCGGAATACGTTCGCGCAGCAGCGTGCGACTTTCGATTTCACGCCGAATCGCTTCGATGGTGATTTGCGCGCGCGGAAAGAAACGACCGGTGAGTGTTTTGTCCTCGCGCATCAAGCCGAGCAGCAGGTGCTCAGGTTCGATGGCGGGGGCGCCGAACTGCGACGCTTCATAACGAGCAAAAAAGATTACGCGGCGGGCCTTTTCAGTATAGCGTTCGAACATAAGGGATTATGATCGCGATCCGATCGACTGTGAATTTCGGAACTCCCGAGTCGCCAGCGGCATTATAGCTTACCGCGCCAAAGCCACGAAATTATTGTTTCACCGATCACATAGTCGATAAGATATTTGACTAATCAAATATCGGCATCGGGTCAGAACCGCGAGCGGTGGCGACCGGATCGAGAAGTCCCGCCAGGTTTTTGAACGTTCCTCCTGATCCGGTCGCTACCGCTCGCGGTTCTGACACAGATGCCCTTCATTCCTGCCGCTTAAAAATACATCTTGCGCAACTCGCAGGTCATATCGTTTAATGGAAACAGGCCGTAAGCGCCTAACAACCTTCCAGTCTTATCCTGAATTACTTCGAATACGCCGCCACTTCTGGATGTACATGCCTTCGATATCGGCCAGGTCTGCGTCTTTGGAATCAGGATCAAACGGCAATTGAAATTCGGCGAGCCCGCCGGCTACCAGAGTGTTTACGCCTGCGCAATCGTCATTATTGACTTGGCGGATTACTAATTCCGCGCGTTCCACTCAGGTGATTCATGCCGAAGCGTTACCACCTGTACGCCGCCGCACTCTTTCCGTCAACGGTTTGATTTTGACAGACTTCGTTCTTTCATCCTGACCGAGTGAACGAACCGCAGCGACTGCCGCCGCATGACCTTGGCCCAGTTATTTCAACAATTAGCTGATGCTGTCAGCGGTGGCACGCACCTCGCAATAGACCCGACGCCGGTCACTCCCTACGGCTGCTCTTTCTAAGCGCAATGTTCGCCGAAAAGGCGCAAACGTGCTTGAGGTCGTATCTGTTCACCCGACAGAGCTGATGCCGCCCCAACAGCTGCTAATCGAAACTCGGGCCGGTGGTTAAGAAGTAACCGGCAGATAGATCAAGGGATGAGAACAATGAATCGAAAATACGCCCCCGTAACAACAATCATAACGACGGTCGCACTACTTATCTCAATGTGCGCCGGCTTGACCTTCAGTCAGCGCGCTTCTGCCAGCACTGACCAGTCAGTCTCTAAAGTCGCAAACGAATTCCCGGTACTTTCGCGATACGCGACGGACCTGACGAAACTTGCTGCTGCCGGAAAACTCGAAGCCGCGCGCGACCGGGAAGCGGACGTGGCCCGCGTAATGGCGAGCCTGTCGGCCGCTAAAAACCCGGTCGTGGTCAGCGAATCTGATCTTGATCGTGAAGTGATCGCTCGCGCGATTGCCGTCAAGATTGCCTTCGGCGACGTGCCCGAGACCCTGCGCAATAAGAGAGTCTTTCGCCTCAGCATTGAAGCATTGGCGAAGGGCGCGAAGAGCAGCGATGAATTCTCAGCTCGCGTGCAGGCCGTGTTTGCCGAAGCCGCGCAAGCTGAGGGTCGCGTGATTCTCTTCGTGGACCAACTCAACCAGTACGCGGGCGCTCGCGCCACGGCGCTGGCTTCAGCCGCGGTCAAAAACGCGCTCGAAGCAAACCAGCTGCACATCATCGGCGGTGCTTCGCCGCAGGCTTATGCGAACTACATCGCTTCGGACGATTCAGTGGCGAAGCTGTTCGATTCAATTTCCATCGATCATCTCCAAAGCGGGACTGAGGCCAGGGCCGACAAGCGGCGCAGTCCAATCAACGAAGAATTTGAAGGCGAAAAGATTTCGCCGGACATGCGCGATCTGATGAAGAGCGCTCACAACGGCCGCGTCACTGCCATCCTCCAGGTCAACGACGTGAACAGTAAAGAAGTCCGCGCGTTGCTCGCTAAAAATGGAGTTCTGACGGCCGACTCGATGGCCAGTTTGGGCGCAATGAAAGTCGAACTGCCGGTTAGTGCCATCGACAGCCTGATGAAGCACAGCGCGATGAATTACATCTCGCCCGAAGTGAAGATGGAATCATTCGGCCATATCACCAACACGACCGGCGTGGACCAGGTGCGCAATCCTTCGTCGACTTCCCTGCTCGGAGCGCTGCTCGGCACCACGAAGATCGACGGCACCGGCATCAGCATCGCGGTGATCGACTCAGGTATCGACAGAGATCACACTGCGTTCGGCAGCCGTGTGAAGTTCCGCAAAGACTTCACCTCAGAGAATCAACAGGACAAAGATTGGTACGGGCACGGCACGCACGTAGCGTCGGCAGCCGCCGGCAACTACACGAACGGCACGGGCACTTCGTATCAGGGAATCGCGCCGAACGCATCCATCGTCAACCTGAAGGTCTTGAAGGCGGACGGCACCGGCACCACATCTGACTTGTTAGCGGCTTTGAACTGGCTGCTCGCGCCGGCCGATCTCAGCAAGCCGTTGAGCAGCACCAATCCGTCGAATGCGACGAAGTACGGTGTGCAAATCGTCAACATGAGCCTCGGCGCTCCGGCGGTCAGCTCATACAAAAACGATCCTGTCTGTCGTGCAGCCCGCGCGCTGGTCGACGCTGGAATCGTGGTCGTGGCCGCGGCTGGGAACAACGGCAAAGATGACGCCGGCAACAAGCTTTATGGACAGATCCATTCGCCGGGTAACGAGCCTTCAGTTATTACTGTGGGCGCCGCCAACACCTATGGAACAGACGCGCGCAGCGACGACGGCATTGCCACCTACAGCTCTCGTGGTCCGACCCGCAGTTCATACAAGGACGCCAGCGGTGTCAGACATTACGACAACTTGCTCAAGCCCGACCTCGTAGCTCCCGGCAACAAGACGATCTTTGCCGAGGCGCAGGACGGCGGCAACTTGAACAACCTGGTCAAGGCTTTTCCGACTCTGGACGCAGGCGTAAGCAGTTCCGACAACAAGCGCCTGATGTACTTGAGCGGCACCTCGATGGCCACTCCGATCGTTGCCGGAATCGCCGCGCTGATGCTGCAAGTCAATCCGAGCTTGACGCCGAACATGGTGAAGATGGCTCTGATGTACACGGCTGAACCGATTGCCGGATTCAACATGCTGGAACAGGGCGCCGGCGAGGTTAACGCCGAAGGTGCTTGCCGTCTGGTGAAAGGCATTAAGACGACTCTGTCGTCGGCTAAGCAGGGCGATGCGATGCTGACCGGCGCCGCTCCTGATCCGCGCACCACGATTGCCGGCGAAACCGATACCTGGTCACAGGGAATTATTTTCAAGCACTGGTACGCCAGCGGAACCCCACTCATTACCAAGTATCAAAGCTATTACGCGCAAGGCCTGGTGCTCGGTGACGGCGTGGTGCTGGGCGACGGCGTCGTGCTCAGCGACGGCGTGGTGCTTGGCGATGGCGTGGTGTTGGGCGACGGCGTCGTGCTCGGCGACAACATCATGACGAGCAATGGCGTCGTGCTGGGTGACGGCACGGTCTTTTGCAGCGGCGTCGTCCTCGGCGACGGTGTGGTCCTCGGCGACGGTGTGGTGCTGGGTGACGGCGTCGTCCTCGGTGACGGTGTCGTGCTCGGCGACGGCGTGGTGCTCGGCGACACAGCGGTAGCTGCAATGGCCGCGCGCGCATTGATCAATGGCGATGGTGGTCCGGCGATGCAGCCAAAGCACTAACGCCTGAACGTAAACGTGCGCCGGC
>DATANL010000483.1:0-6705 GCA_036266295.1 Pyrinomonadaceae bacterium
CGCAAGTTACAAACGTTCGCTACCTTGAATAGCTCCAGCGTCCAACTCTCCGTGAGCGTTACTTCCTGGCGATGACGTCGATTTCGGAATAGAACGTGTTGCCGAAATCGTCCGCCGCTTCCGTGATGTAACAGTCGAAAAGCAGGTAACGAAATTTTCCGAGGCCGGCAGCAGCGTCACTAATGCTGACGCCCCATTGGCCGCCGTCGTTGGTCTCGTCGTTCGGGCGGGTGTCGACAGTGGCCAGCACCTTCCAACCGCAGCTGCGCGGATCGAGGTTGGCCTTCGGCGCCTCGTTGAAATTCGCCGCGGCCCCGTCGCTTACCCAAACTCGATAGACCTGCGGCCCACGCGATCCCGGATGCCATGAATATGAATTGATTTGCGCGACGTCGATGATGCGGCCGAGATCGATCAGGATGCGTGCTCCGCCGCTGCCGGGAGCGATGAAGAAATTGCGCCGCGGCTGATCGTCAGAGTTCGGCAGCAGTCCGTCAGTCAGCGCCCCCCACGCCCGCGCTATTACCGTCAGCCTGCCCGTCTACAATTAAAACGCGCGCCTTTGACGCCGCATCGTCACGTGAAGGCGAGGGAACTGATTTGAATTTCCATTCGGCATTGATGGCCGCGCCGGTGTTGTGATCGATAGTGATCTTCGTTTGGGCATGGGTGACAAAGAAGGGCGACAGCAATACCAACAGCCCGAGAGATATTTTTCTAGCCCAAACGTTTGCCATGGAGTCAGTACCATCCGCGTGAGCGGATGGATCAAGGATGCCTTTCGAATTCGAGTGTACGATGATCCATCCACTTACGCGGATGGTACTGACCTCATCGCGCACCCGCGCCGCTTAACCCCTACCGCTCATCCCTCATCAGCGTGTCATACAACGACTGGGCCGGCCGCGTCACCCACGGCTCGTCGGCCACGGTCATTGCCAGAATCCGAATGCGATCATTGTCAGGCAACGTGATCGTTTTCATTCCCACCGGAAGATCGATGGCGTAGGCAAACAGATATGAATACGCGTACGGCTCGGGAACAGCATCGGGCGTGCGTCGTTGCGAAGAGAACCAGGCGATGTCCGCGCGTTTGATGAAGCCCGGTCGCAGCGCCACCATCTCGCCGTAAGGGTTCGTGCGAATACGTGGCGGCGTGCCCGGCGGCGCGCCTGGCGGTGGCGGAATCGGTGTCTCGGTTGTTCTCCAGATGCGGTCATCCCATTGGCCCACAAAACCGGTCCACTCCTGAATCGTCAGGTCGGCCGTCTTATCGCCAAGTTTGAAAATTGCTTTCTGATCGTTGTTAGCTGCAGCCGCCAACAAGTAGACACGATTGTATCTGCCGGCGGGCAGGTTGATTGTCTGTCCGTGAGGCACGACCGCGTTCGCCTTGTCCGGCGCGGCAAGGTCGAATCGAATCCCGCCAAAGTCTATCTGACGAGGCATCAACTCTGCGGGCAACGCGCGTCCTTGCGACGCTCCCTGGCTGTTGGGGGCCCAGTCAAAGCTGCCATCGGCCGGCCTGCCCAGACGCGAGGCGACCGCCATATCGTAATCAAGCGGAACAGACCGGAATGCGATGGGCGCAACTTTCGTTCGTGAAGGCGCGAGCTTAATCGCAAAAGTACGCGGCTGATAAGCTTTGAACGAAGTTTCCAATTCGCTGCCCACGATTGTTGCCGATCCGAGCGGTTGCTCCTGTCCATTGACTTCGCGCGCAGCGACTACGCTCGCGGGAAATCTGACGCGCACATTCGTGGCCGGCGCTCCATCCATCTCCACCATCCGCACGATCAATTCATCGCTCAACTCCGCCTTCTTGAAAGCCATGACGCGAATGCGATCGTCGCTGAGTGTCAATAACGAGAAAGTTCGTCCGAGCGCGCCGCTGTGGGCGGGACTCTGAAAGGCGATCAATGGTTGATTAAGACGATAGGCCTGCCAATCAGTCCGTGCCGCGCGCCAATCGTCAGCATGGCCGGCGAGACCAAACATGATCTCGTGGCGGCCGATGTCCTGTGTGCCCTGATCAGCGTAACCGCCGCGTGTTCCCGGCGTGCGAATCAATGTCAGTCGCAAAGTGTTGTCGTTAGGTTTGTCCGACGCGTTCTTGCAGTCCGTCAAAATCGTCGCCCCGAACGCGCCGCTCTTGTCCGTGAGATCGATCCATTGATGCGAGGCAACTTCAAACTGGCGCTCGGCTTCATTCGGACGCTGAATGGTTCCGACATCCCAGTTGTAAGTTGCCAGATTGTTCGCCGCGCCGAGCGGGAAAGTCGCCTTTAGATTTGCTTCTTTCGTTTTCCAGTCGATGACGTTGCTGAACTCGACGCGATTGCCGGCATCGCCCGTTGACAGCCGGATCGTCTGGATGAATTTCGAGCCTTCAGTCTCACGTTCGACTTCGATGGCGACCCGCACCGGGCCGGCCTCGGCCACGTGAATTTTTGCGTCACCGGAAACGAAGTTGCGTGGCGCGCGCTGTTCGTCTTCGAAGTCCATGTTCCATGCCGGCCACTGCCGCGGGTTGTCTGTGGAGATCGCCAGACGAATGGGCGCGGACAACAACTCGTGATTGACCTTCTTATCGAAGATGCTCGAAACGTCGCCCTTCTTGTCTATCGTGATGCGATAACGAGCGTTCTCCAGCGATAAGTCAGTGACCTTCAAGTCGCCGGCTGAAAGAAATGACTCGGCAGGCTGCACGTCGTAGACGGCATAACCCACCGAGGGAACTTTCGCGGGGAACAACACCTTGCCGTTCGACATTTGCGAAGGCACTTCCTTGCCGTCGGGGCCGACGACCCGGACCGCGCGTGGTGGGCCACCACTGAAAGTGACGTTCGCTTCCACGACGTCTTCGCGCTCGATGTTGAGCGGGTTGTAGACAACGATCGCTTCGCCTTTGGCCTGCGTGTCCAAAGCTGTGGCCACGACGTTCGTGGCGCTGGTCAGCACGCCGGCAAATTGATTCATCGCGACGACATCGTCATTCCAGGCGAACTCAAATGCCTTCGGCGTCGCCGTCCCGGGAAGCAGATCATGAAACTGTCCGCCCATCACGAGCGTCCAAGCATTGTTCAGCCGCTCACGTGGATACGTTCGACCGCCCAACCAATCCGCCGCGACCGAGGCTTTCTCAGCCGCGTCGGCCAGCAATTCGTTCTTGCGCATCCAGCGCTTCTGATAAGCCTGCGAAGTGAGCGAACCGGCCGAATGATTAATCAATTCCAGATCGCCTTTGTAGCGCGGCATGCGATCGGTTGAGCAGCAACTCGCGATGTCCTTAAACATCTGATCGGCCTTTGACCAAACGACGCGGATCGGTCCGTCGCCAACCTGTACGGGTGGCCCAACAGCCGGCGGCGTCGAGCCGAAGGGGAAGAGCGGCGGCAGCGAAGTTTTGTTTTTGGTCGCGATCGCCTCCATCAATTTCACCGAACTCTCGTTCGGCGAACCGCCCACGTCGCCGGTGCCGACATAGTGGTAGTCGGCAAAGACACCGGTCAGGTTTCCATTGGTTTGAATTCGCTGCGGCCAGTCTTCCTGACGGCGCGTGCGCTGCTGGTTTTGCTGTTCGGATAAAGCCGGATCAGGTCCCGGCGGTGGTGGTGGCACTTTGCTTATGTCGTATTGCACATTACTTCCATAGCTGAGCGGATTGAGCGCGGCGATTACCGTGCGTCCGTCTGTGCCTTCCCAAATTCCGACATTGAAGGGAATACCGACGGGCGTTTTCTCGGGTGAGTCCGGCCCGCCGATGTGCGGCGCGGGCTGCCATCCCGAGGAAAGCTTCTGCGTCGAGAAGCCTTTGATTCCAGCATGCGCGAGGACGCTCGGCAACGATGCCGGAAAACCGAAACAGTCAGGCAACATGTATTCATCGCTGGCCATTCCGAACTCTTTCCGGAACCAGTTGTTGCCGTAGAGAATTTGCCGAACGATAGATTCGGCATTCGGCGAATTGACGTCGCCCTCTTCCATCGACGAGCCCGCGGGAAACCAACGACCCATCGAAACGTAAAACTTCAATCGTTCAAAGTCCGCTGGATAATATTCCTTCATCAACCGGTAACGGTTCGCGCCGGTGAAGTTGAAAATGTAGTGCGGATATTTTTCAAAGAGCGCGAAGTTGTTGCGCATCGTCTTGGTGAGATATTCCGAAATCACCTGTGGATATTCCCAACGCCATTCGGTGTCGAGGTGCGCGTACCCAACCACGTACAGCGTCGGTTCTTTGGCAAGGTCGGGGCGCATTTCGCGCGCAGTTTTGTCTTCAGGTTTGCGAGTCGATCCAGCCTGCGGTTTTGACGACGGCCGATTTGATCTCTGCGGTTGGGCCTTCACAGACAGGCAGAGGCCCAGCGAACAAAACACGAGCAAGAGAAGACGAATGGTTTTCATGATCTGATGAACCGCTCTGGAGTCCGACGTGGTGAAAAGCGGACGAACAATACTACAAAGCGTTCAGTGTGTAGTAGTCTTTTTGTCGTTAACCGGTGTGTGTATACTCCCACATCGCTTTCACGGTTTGAGGTCAGAACGGCCGGCGGTAGCGGGCCGTTGATCTGATGATGCTCGACTCTATTGATCAACCGCCCGCTACCGCAGGCGGTTCTGACATGGTCATGACAGGAGGAATCAAGTGGAGTATCGGCGATTCGGTCGCACTGATTGGCAGGTCAGCGAGATTGGTTACGGCATGTGGGGCATGGGCGGTTGGACCGGCTCGGATGATGAAGAGTCGCTCACATCGTTACAGCGCGCCGTCGATCTCGGGTGTAATTTCTTTGATACCGCGTGGGCCTATGGTGAAGGCCGCAGCGAAGCCTTGCTCGGCAAACTGGTAAAGGCGAACCCTGATCGCAAGCTCTACACGGCGACGAAAATTCCACCGAAGAACGCGAAGTGGCCGAGCCGCCGCGAATTCACTCTGGACGATACTTTCCCCCCTGACTACATCGAGCAGCGCGTGCACGAAAGTTTGTCGCATGCGGGATTGGCAAGCTTCGACCTGGTCCAGTTTCATGTTTGGGAAGACAACTGGTTGCAAGACGATCGCTGGGCAAAGAAGATCGACGAGCTTCGTTCGCAAGGCCTGTTCAGCGCAGTCGGCGTCAGCATCAATCGCTGGGAACCCTGGAACGGTGTGAAGACCGTGCAGAGCGGGCTTATCGATGCAGTCCAGGTCATCTACAACATCTTCGATCAAAATCCGGAAGACGAATTGTTTCCCGCGTGCCGCGAACACGACGTTGCCGTCATCGCGCGCGTGCCGTTTGACGAAGGTACGCTGACGGGAAAATTAACGAAGGAAAGCACCTGGCCTGAAGGCGATTGGCGCAACATCTATTTTACTCCGGAGAATTTGATCCCCAGTTTGGAGCGAGCCGAGAAACTGAAGGCGCTGTTGCCTTCGGACATGTCGCTGCCCGACCTGGCCTTGCGATTCATTCTCAGCAACCCCGACGTCAGCACCATCATTCCCGGAATGAGAAAGCAGTCGCACGTCGAGGCGAATATGGCTGCGAGCGATGGCGAGAAGTTGACGGACGAATTGCTCGCCGAGCTTCGCAAACACCGATGGGAGCGAAAGCCCAAGGCGTGGTCAGACTGAATTATTCCCTCTCCCTCTGGGAGAGGGTTAGGGTGAGGGTTTACGGTGAATAAGCAGTTTTTACTTGCGAGAGATGGATTCGCTCGTCGAGCGAATCCATCTCTCGCAACCTTTCCCGAATTAAGAACTACCGTAGGCCTTTATCCCCACCCCTTGTCCCAAAGGGAGAAGGGAGTCCGCACATTACCAACAGTCCTGAAATGACCGTTCTCTCGTTATCAAATATCAGCAAACGCTTTGGCGCGAGCATCGCGCTCGATGGTGTTAACTTGCAGCTCAACCGCGGTGAGGTGCACGCGCTGATCGGTGAGAACGGCGCCGGCAAGAGCACTTTGATGAACGTGCTGGCAGGCTTGATTCAACCCGATGCCGGCGCGATGGAAGTGGACGGCTCGACGTACTCGCCCGCGAACCCGCTCGACGCACGCAGTCGCGGCATTGCCTTGATTCATCAGGAGCTTTCTTTGTTCCCGCACCTGTCGGTGGCGGAAAACATCATGATGGGCATCGAGCCTTCGCGCGCGGGTCTGCTCGATCGCGCGCGTCTGCGCCAGCGCACCGACGAGGTGCTGGCGACTTTCAATCACCCAGAGATAACTCCGGACGCGCGTGTTGCCAGTCTCTCGATTGCCGCCCGCCAGATCGTCGAAATCTGTCGCGCGATTGCGGCGCGCGCGCGCATCCTTTTGATGGACGAGCCGACCAGCAGTCTGCAGCGCGACGACGTCACCCACCTCTTTTCCTTGATTCGCAAATTCGCGGCGCAAGAGATTACGGTCGTTTATATCAGTCACTTTCTCGAGGAAGTGCGCGAGATTGCCGACAACTTTACGGTGCTACGCGACGGGCGCAGCGTGGCCACGGGACCGATCGCGTCAGTGTCTGATGATGACTTGATTGCGCACATGGTGGGCCGGCCCATGGAATCGCTTTTTCCCACGCGCCGTCATGCGGCGACGAACGAGACGATCTTGCAAGTGCGCGACATATCGGCGCCGCCTGACGACGAGAAGGCAAGTTTCGATTTGAAGCGCGGTGAGATTCTGGGCATCGCCGGATTGATGGGTTCAGGCCGCACGCAATTG
>DATANL010000484.1:0-3445 GCA_036266295.1 Pyrinomonadaceae bacterium
CGATGGAAGCCAGGATGATGATGATCGAAATTACGATCATCAGCTCAAGCAGCGTGAAACCCAAGGCAGTGAGGAGTGAGCGGTGAGCAGTGAGCAGTTTTGCCCGCTTTTGTTCGAGCCCATCAACTAAACTCGATTCGCCTCGCAGGGCGAACTGCTTACTGCTTACGGCTTGCTGCTTACTGCTCTTACCAGTCACGATACTTCTCTCCGTTCAAGGCCACGCCGTCTGATTTTGAATGCACGTCGAAAACATTTTCGCCGCCCCACGAATTTGTATCGGCGCTGTCATAGCAGGATCGAAATTCCCAATCCGCTTTGCCCGTCATCGGATCGACCGGAATCTTGCGCAAGTAAATCTTGATCTTCGGTTGTGCCGAGTCATCGCTGGCGGCGGCTTCGGTCGCGGTGTAATTCATGTTGCCGCGCCGGCCCATGCTGGCCGCCGTGATCGGCAGGACATTCACACCTTTGACCATCGTATCGAGATCAGGCGGAAAACGATCGGGATTATCGGCCGTAAAAATTGTCTGGTCCGTAATCGCGACGCGCACCCGCGCATCACTAAAAATGTTCCCGGCGGCCTGCTGAGGGTTCTGCTGGTTTGGCTGGTTTGGCTGGTTCGGCTGAGTCCTGGGTGCCTGCTC
Source organism: Pyrinomonadaceae bacterium (assembly GCA_036266295.1). Taxonomy (GTDB): domain Bacteria; phylum Acidobacteriota; class Blastocatellia; order Pyrinomonadales; family Pyrinomonadaceae; genus UBA11740. Next base: position 648 of record DATANL010000484.1, read on the forward strand.
CTGTTGGGCGGTGTTTTGTCCCTGCTGTTGATTGGCCTGCATTTGGGCGCCGGCGACCGCCTCGCGATGAAACTGATCGATCGCCTCCCGCATCTCTCGCAGCGCTTCGCGAAGTTGCAGCTCCTTCTGCCGCTTTACTGAAACTTGCACCAAAGGCACCACGCCGAGCGTCAGGATGGCCAACACCGCGCAGGTGATGACTAGTTCGATTAGACTGAAGCCTGAGTCGTGAACAGCATGGAAGTGTAGAGACGGCCGGCCAACTGGAAAAATTGCCGCGCGCCCAACTCGCTGCCGACTCCTGACTCCTGATTCCTGACTGCTGCTTTTCATTTACTTCACCGTCAACTTAATCGGGTTAATCTGCATCAGCAGCGGCCGTCCGTCCGCCGCCACCACGTGCACGTTCGAAATATCGAAAGCGAGTGTGGTGTCGCCGGTCGCCAACGCTTCAACATCAATATTGATTAACGCTCCGTCGGCGGTGACAGCTGAGCCGGCCCCCGGCGCCACGGAAATCAATACCATCCCGTGTTCGTCGACCGATTGAGTCAAAGTCGGCGCGCTCCTGGCGTGAGCAAACAGATCGCCCATCGAGATAGAACTAACCTTCAGCACCTTGGGATCAAACCGCAGCATCATGATCGCTGTTCCCAATGGAGCGTCGGACTTGACTCGCACTTGCAGTTGTTGCTTATCACCAATCTTCAGCTCCGTCTTATCCGAATTCAGACCGACTTCAATCATCGAAGCAGCAGGTTCTGATGGCTTCGTGGTCATCAACTTCGCATCGGTCTTTGGCGCGACGTCTACTAACGGCGTCAACGCGTTATCCTGCCTGGCGCTGACACTGGTCGAAGAAACATTCGTCGGAGACGACACGAAATTCTTCAGAGCACTCGCCACGTCAGCCGGCGGGACCACGGTGGGATTGTCATTCGCGGCCACCGTCGCAGACTTGGGCTGCGGCATAGCTGCATCCGTTGGCACTGTCGCCGCCGTAGTCTTCGCAGCCGAACCGTTTGCAGATGCAGGCTGCGTCTGGGCCGTGCTGAGGGCGCTGACCTGGGCCGGAGCAGTTGCATTCGCCGGAACCATTTGCGACTCAGTTACCTTGTTCGCGGCCACGTCGGTTTTCGCCGCAGCTTCATACGTCACTTCCGCGTCAGGCAATTGCACGACCGGATTCTTTGGCAGCCGGCGCGCGGCGGCAATCTGCTCGTCGCGTTCCGTCTCTCGCAGCATCGCTTCCAGCGATCCCGTCGTGGGCGCCTGTAGGGTGCCGCTCGGACGCATGAACTCATCGCGCGGCGTGAGCGCGGGCGCGCGCAGCACGCGCGGCGTCACTGAGATCACGATATCAACACGACGATTTTCTTTGGTCGGCGAAGTGAAGAGCCGGCCCAAAATCGGCAGCCCTCCCAAAACCGGCAGTCCCGCGCGCCCGTTGGACTGCACCTCGGTGGCCACGCTGGCGAGCATCATCGTGCGATTGTTCTGCACGCGCGCCGTTCCCGTAATCGTTCGTTCGGTAAACGTCGGCGTCAGCGTGTTCGCTCCGGTCACGTCTTTTGATTCGATATTCATCTTTACCTGAACATCGAGGTTCGGAAAAACAATCGGCGTAAACTTCAGCGTCAATCCCGTCGGTTCATAGTTGATGACGGGAAAACCGCCGGTCGGAAAGCCGGTTGGATTCGTGGGGTTCGTTCCGGTCTGCACTCCGAACGGATACGCCTGCGCAGTTTGCACCGGCACACGCTGACCGATGCGCGCCGTCGACTCTTCGTTATTGAACGCGTGAACCTGGGTCGACGCTAACAGTTTCGCGTTGTTCTTGCTCTGAAACATCGTCAACACCGAAGGCGGAATGACCAGCGCAGCGGCGGCGGCGGTAGGCACGCCGGCCAGGATGCTACGTATATCGACGCCCGGCGTCTGGGTGGGATTGGTCGTAGAATTCGATGTCAATACCGACAAACCCGGCGAGCCGCCAAGGTTAAATCCACCCGCCGTCCCCAGCTGGTTACCAATCTGCAGCAGATCGCTGTGGTTCACTTCGTAGATGTCGACATCCATCACCACTTCCGCGCGATCCTTATCGAGACTCTCGAGCAACTCGCCGATGAGCTTCACATTCTCGGCCGTGTCGCGCACGGTAATGCTGTTGGTGTCCTTGTCGGGAACGACAATCGGCTGCGGCCGACCGACGGAAGCGGGCAGCGCCTGGCCAATCAACGTCTTGATTTTTTCCGGATCTGAATTCGCGATGAAAAAGGTGCGCACCACCAGTTGTTGATACTGTGGGCGACGGGCCTGGTCGGCCACCAGAATGGTGCGCCGGTCGAGTTTTTGAAAGAACAAACCTTCCTGCAGAAACAGCATGTCGAGCGCCTTGGCAGTCGTCACTTGCTGCAGATTCATATCGACGGGACGCGGCTGTGCAAATGTCTGCCGATCGAACATCACGTTCAAGTTGAGATCGTTCGCCAACGATTTGATGACGGTCTTGATGTCGACGCCGTTATAAATAATGTTTCGTTGCGTCTCGGTCCTCGGTTGAAATTCCTGCTCCGGCGGCTTGGTCGTTGACTGGGCCGGCGTTCCGCCACCCAATCCGCCGTCACCACCCGCAGAACTGGTTTCGGTCGCGGGGCCGGTAGCGGTCAGGCCTTGCTTGACTTGCTCAAGTCGCAGCATACGCTCCATCTCTGAGACCGCCAGCTGATTCACCGGGTCGTAGCCGAATGCTTGTCGAAAGGCGTTGTATGCTCCGACGAAATCTCTCTGCTCAGCCA
>DATANL010000485.1:0-1543 GCA_036266295.1 Pyrinomonadaceae bacterium
CGGCGCACCGAAAGCGAAGAGCGCCAGCTGAATTAAACAGACCAATGTCCAACGATACAACCGGCGAACTGGTAGAGGTGCTGCGCAATCTGCGCGAGCACGCACAGTTCTTAAAGGAACTCGGCGTCGAGCAAGTCGCGCTCGATCTATCGGTCGAGTCGGCAACGTCTCCGGCTTCGATTCCTCAAGCGACGGCGGCGGCTCCGGCGAAGATTCCGTCCGATCCACGTCCGGCGTTTGCATCGCCGAAGCGCGAGGCGGTCTCGCCGAAGACTGCGCCGCAGCAAACCGAAGCGCTCTTCCACAGAATGACGGCCGCAGAACCTGCCTTAACCTCGTCTGAAACACTGGAACAGATATGGACCGACATCGGCGACTGCACCCGGTGTGGTTTGTGCGAAGGGCGCACCCAGGTCGTCAACACTCACGGAAATCGAAACTCGCGACTGATGTTCGTCGGCGAAGCTCCGGGCGCGGACGAAGATGCGCAAGGCAAACCCTTCGTTGGTCGCGCGGGACAATTGCTCACGAAAATGATCGAAGCGATGGGCATGAAGCGCGAAGAAGTGATCATCGGCAACGTCAATCGCTGCCGGCCGCCCGGCAATCGCCAGCCAACTCTGGAAGAGGCCGCGATCTGCCGTCCGTTTCTGTTCCGCGAAATCGCGTCAATTCAACCTGAGATAATTGTCGTGATGGGCAACACCGCGCTGCGTAATCTGCTCGAGGTCCGCGAAGGCATCACGCGCGTGCGCGGCAGGTTCCAGGACTTCCGCGGCATCAAAGTCATGCCCACTTTTCACCCCGCATATCTTCTCCGCGATCCTTCCAAGAAAAGAGAAACGTGGGAAGATTTGAAGATGGTGCGAGACTACCTCGATACGAATCCGCCAAAATCCAAACGATAGTTGGTCTTCGCTTTCCCAACCGCCGGCAATCGCGTTAGGCTGTCGCGCTGTACTCGTCATGATTGGTTCTCAAACTTCAGCAGAATCTGCGGCGCAGTTCGCGCAAATCGCGGTGCCGGTTCATCTGCGGAAACTGTTCACGTATCGCTTGCCGCCGTCGATGCAACATTCCGCGAGGATCGGCTCGCGCGTGATGGTCCAGCTCGGCACCAAGTCCATGTCCGGTTACATCGTGGCGTTGCTTCCGCGGCTGCGCAGTGGCACGACTCTCGTCGAAGCCGAACTCAAGGAGGTCCAGGAACTACTCGACGTCGACCCGCCGCTGACTTCGGAAATTTTGGAGATCACGCGCTGGGTCGCCGAGTACTACGCCGCGCCGTGGGGCGAGGTGATGCGCGCGGCCTTGCCGGCGGGCATCAACGCAACCGTCGAGCAAACAGTCAAAATCACAGATCGAGGGCGGACACAGCTCTCAGAGTTGATGACTGAGATCACTCTGAAAGGTCGCGGCCTGGCGATGCTCGGCGCTGAAGGCGAATTCGAAATTAATGCTTTCAGTTTGCGCCTTGGCTTGAAGCGGCCGCCGGCGTGGCTGCGCGAATTGGAAGCGGATGAATTGATCGAACGGGGCTATC
>DATANL010000486.1:0-3247 GCA_036266295.1 Pyrinomonadaceae bacterium
CGCCTGGTCCAGATACATCTCGATCTTTTCGGCGCCGGAAACTTCTTCGCATTTAGCACCGCGCCTGGGATCTTCGCACTTCTCCTCGGTCATGCTGATCGCCAAAAGGCGATCGCCGGGATTCATGTGGGCCCGCGCCGCAGCCGAGCCGGGCGCGATTGCTTTGGCAATTATTCCTTGTGAGGTGTCAACCCATGTAACTCCGTCAGTCGCGGGGGCCTGGTTATGACCGCGCTGCCAAAAGTTGATGCCGCCGGCAACCGCCAACAGCGCCGCGGTGGCCAGCAGCAGCCATGTTCTGGTTGTTAGCACCGAACCCTTCATCAACTATTCATCCTGCCGCGCATTCGCGCAAACCGATTGCACACGAGGTCAGTTAAATTTAAGCAACCGATGTTCCAACTAGACATCGCTAAATTGTTGCCGCGATTAACCCAGCTTTGCGATTTTGCTGTGGTTTCCGATTGTGAGCGGTCGAGTCGGGTGAGTGAGCTGTCCATCTTTTCGTACTCGTCCGAGATTTTGGAAAAGCCAGTAAAAAGACGGCGACACGGAGGCTTGGAGAAGGAGCCGCCTTTTCTGCTTTAGAACCGAACCAGAATTCCGCCGCGAACGGTACGGCCGGACGACCCAACTTCGAGGAGACTTTCACCGTTCATGGTTCGGGTTTGAAAATCAAAGAGGTTGCGCGCATCGATCACTGCTTGCGCGCGCACCGGTAAACCAAAGGTCGGAAGGTCCTGCGTGATTTGCACGCTCAGCGAGGGATCGTAAACGGCCAGGCGTCCGGCGAAGGGATCGATCGCGAACACGGTCGCCTGTGGCGAGAAACGAAATACCGTCTGCACGTGAGTACCGGTGGCCCAGTCACCCGCGACCTGCAAGGCCGCGGTTTGGAAGAATCCATTGCTGAAAAGATCCGTCGGATCGCCGATGCCGGTGCTTGAAAGTTTCTGGCCGCGTCCGAACGAGTAACCCGCAGAGGCGCTCCACACATGATTCAGCCGGCGCGAATAAACGACGCGCATGCCGCGGGCCGATCCATTTTGATGGGCCACGTTCATAATCGGCAACGCCGCATCGCCTGAGAAGGCCGACAGTGGCATCGCCATCAGACCGACACCGCGTCCGCTGGTCATATCAAGAAACGCGGCGGCATCAACATTCGAACGATTATCAAGCACGCGCTGCATGCCAAACTCGAGGCGGCGGCTCTGTCCCATGACTGCGCGGCCACCAACGAAAGCCACCGGTTGCGATTGCGGCTGCCGGAAGAACACGTCTGCGTCTTCAAATGACGCGCTGGATTGAATCGCCGTTTCGTCGCCTCCCGGCGCATAGGACGCCCGGACTCGCGTGCGCGCGTTGGCGTCAAACTGAACTCCAATTCGCGGACTGATAGCCGAATCGCCCCCGCCATTTGTGAACCGCGAGTAATCAAGTCCCATCACCACGACGACGCCGTCGCGCACGATCCATTCGTCGACAGCCCGGACTGACATTTGGCTGAGTGAGCGCCGGTCGGCACTATCGGCAACTGAAAACACTCGCGCAGCGCCGCCATTCAGATTTAATCGATGACGATCGTTAAGACGGACGCGCGCGGTCGTTTCGAATCGTTGTGGCGCAGCTAATCCAGTTCCCGTCTGTCCCGCAAAGATTAGGTCAATCGTTTCTGAAGCCGGTAGTGCAAATGCAAAATTCACTCCGGCGTAGCTGGCTGTGAACGGGTTCGAGGAACTTGCGACGTACTGCTCGGCCACGCCTTGCAGACGGACATGCCCACGTTCATCCAGATTCGATTGAGCAGTGTCTGAGGCCGCATCTTCGTCCACTGTTTGAACTGCGGCGACAGTCGCATCGTCACCGGGATTCGCCTGGAAGATCGATTTGCGAGTCTGGGTCGAACGCAGAGTCCACTTGACGTTGTCTTTATCGTTGCGCTGATTCACCAGTGTGCGCGGTGAATTGGCAGGTTCCAGATTGAATCGATAGGCAATTTCCGCTGAAGGACTAACCTGGACCGATTCAAAAAGAACTTCACTAAAACCGGCGGCGACCGCTTTCAGTGAATATTTTCCTGCGGGAATCCTGGCGCTGAAGCTGCCGTCGGCGGCGGTGTAGGTTTTGACGATTTGCTTTGCGCCTTCGCGAATCAACTCGACGAGCGCGCCGGCGAGAGGCGCTCCCTTGTTATCGCGCACCGTTCCGGTAACGGTCGCCAGGCCTCTTGACCCTTTACCGTTAGGCGGAATTGCGCCGACCGCTGAGACAGCGGCAATGACAATCGCGAATGCGCACAGTCTGGAAAAAATTTTCATCTCGGCCGGACCTCCTGTCGAACCTCGCCGATGGTTCGCGCGGCTGGAGTAAAGCAAACTCGTCTGTTCGTTATGTCTTCGATTCCTAATTTGCTTCTTTCAGATGCCTGGGTCGGAAGAATACCAGCTTCAATCCCACGTTCCGCCCAGGGCGAAGGGAGACCGTCACCCATTGAATGGCTGCAATTCTCAGCCAGGGTGTTTAGCTATGTCAAGTAAACATCGGGCATTTGGGTTGCCGTTTTACGGCCTCTGAGCCGCGTGCTACGATGACTTCCTGCCTCCGATCAGCAGGTTTTAAGCAATCCATGATTGAAAACGTCCAAATCACCCGCCTTCCGAATGGTCTGACCATCCTGAGTGAGCACATGCCTGAGGTGCGTTCTGTGAGCCTCGGCATTTGGTTACGGCGCGGCTCCCGGCATGAAACAAGCGACCAAAACGGTATCTGTCATTTCATAGAACACGCGCTCTTCAAAGGCAGTCACCGCCGTTCGGCGCACGATATCGCCACTGAATCCGATCGTCTCGGCGGCCATTTCGACGCTTATACGTCGCATGAAATGACCGGGTTTGCCGCGAAAGTTGTCGATACGGAAATGCCGCGCGCGTTCGATTTGCTTTCCGACATGTTGCTCAACCCGCGGTTCGACGAGGACGACCTGCAAAAAGAGCAGAAGGTGATCATCGAAGAAATGAAGATGATCGAAGATACGCCGGACGAACTGCTCGTTGAGCTTTTTCACGCCGCATATTTTCCGGATCATTCGCTGGGCCGGCCCATCGAAGGCACGCGGCATTTCAGTGTCCACAACCTTCAGCCCGAAGCCCGTCATCTCGTGCGTGGTGTAGGCATCGAGGTGACCGCCCAAACGATCGGATTCGGTCGCGATTTCATGTGCGGAACGCCGCCGTGAGCCTTTGAA
>DATANL010000487.1:0-11689 GCA_036266295.1 Pyrinomonadaceae bacterium
CGGTAAGCTGCGTCGATTTGAACGGCAGTTGCACCACTACGGCTCAGGGCTGAACGCGATTCCGGTGCTGTCTTATTATCGCGAGCATCCGGATGATTTCTATCTCTTGCGCGTTGGCTATGGTGGCACGATGGGCGCACTCACGAACATCGATCAGGAAGGTTTCGGATCATCAGCCTTTCATTCGTTCCCGTCAACGCTGAAGTGGGATGGCTACTCGGGTGACTACGGGCCGAACTTTTTTGGTCACGCCTTCAACACCGCGACCTACGTCGCGAACCATCCTGAATTTGGTTGGATCGCATTCGGTGGAAATGTGAGAGTCGATGGTAATTCGATTAGAGTGCAGCCCGTCGATTCATTTCGTCAGCGCGTTTACCTCGCGCCGTTCGGTCTCTGGCTGACACTCGATGCCGGAACGTTCGAGACAGTCGAGATCAATTCGCGGACGAACGTCATTCGTCTCGGGCTATCGCCGCGCACCGCAGACACCCTGCAAGCGCGACTGCATATCGAACAACCGGCAAAGATAGCGGGCGTGGGAACCTATCGCCCGGGGCAGACACTCGCGAAAGAGCGTGACGCGCACGTTATCCCTCTTAAGCCTGCTGTTAGTTGGATCGAACTGACCAGTCGCTAATCCTGGGAACGCGGACGTCCTCGTTCGCATAACTGTGTGATTTAGATTGACTGCGGACGCGGGCGTCCGCGTTCCCAGCAAAGGACGCCGCTCCTCGTCCTAACTCTTCCCTGACTCTCGCCCTGCATAGTGCACGTTGGACAAGGCGCGTAACTCCGCGGCTTTTTCTTCGGGCGATGTGTCGCTGAGAAAGTTCCCGCCGCCAATCTCCGGGCCGGCCAGGTACTTCAAGAGATTCGGTTGCCGCAAAGGTGGATGGAACTCGATATGAAAATGAAACGCACGGTAGTCACCACCGTCTGTGGGCGACTGATGTAGAGGCATGACGTAGGGGAAAGGCATCCTCCAAAGATTGTCGAAGCGAACGGTAGTGTCTTTCAAAACCTCGGCGAGATCGCGTGCTTCACCATCAGTCAGCGTGGCGATGCTTTGGTGCGGCTGTTTGGGCGCGACAAAAACTTCGTAAGCGTAGCGCGCAAAATAAGGAAGAAAAGCGATCGCCGTTTCATTCTCAAAAATAATCCGGCTTTGATTGCGCTGCTCGGCGGCGATGATGTCGGCAAATAATGTCCGCCCAGTCTGATTCAAGTAACGGCGACTCGCTTCTGCCTCAGTCTCAATGGACTTGAAGGTGAAGTTAGTCGCATAGATCTGACAGTGGGGATGCGGATTTGAAACGCCAACGGCCTCGCCCTTGTTCTCGAAAATTAAGACGTGATCGATCTCTGGCCGGCGCGCGAGATCGGAATACTCGCGCTGCCACGCCGCGATCAGTTGCTCGATTTCGCCCGACTTGAGTTGTGCCAGCGATAAATCGTGGCGCGGCGAATAACAAACGACGCGCGCGATTCCCTGCGCCGCGCGGTTTCGGTAAACGCCGGCAGCGATTGCCGGCGGCGCCGGCGCGTCCATTCCCACACACGGATGATCGTTATCAAACGCAAAGATGCCGTCGTATTGCGGGTTCACGGCGCCACTCACACGCGCGTTGCCCGGACAAAGGTAGCAGTCCTCCACGTACGACGATCGCAAGCCGCTCTCATGCTTGATCGTCTCACCATGCCACGGACGATGCTGCCGATGTGCAGCCACAATGACCCACTCTTCGCGCAGAGGATGCCATCGTTCTTCCCAGGTCATGATGTTTGTTTTGGCACCGGCCACTCACGGAGTCTTAACGGCTCATTTGCGTTTGCATCGTAAATGACAATCGGAAAATATCAAATCACGGGAAAACAATCACACGCCGGTGGTGATGATGATGAATAGTTTGAACAGCTAAAACGTAAAAGGTGGATTGGAAATGGTAGGCACGAGCGGACTCGAACCGCTGACCCCTACCGTGTCAAGGTAGTGCTCTACCAACTGAGCTACGTGCCTAAGGGTGAAACTCGCTCAAGGGTTGATTACTTTGGCGAGAGGGCGAAATTAGCAAACGAGTGATCGGGTGTCAAGCGAGTCGTCGTCAGCGCCGGCGCGCAACTTTCTTCTTTCCTGAAGCCGCGGTGGTTTCGGCCCGCTCCCACTCATCCATGAGAATTGCCACTTGCGCTTCGCAGCGTTGATATTCCTCGTTGACTGCCACCAGTTTCGTGATGTCCCGCGCGATTTCGGGTTTCGTCATCTCGTTTGAAAGCTCAGCGATGCGCTTTTCTACTTCCGTAATTTCGGCCTCGATCGCTTCAGGCTCACGCGGTTTCTTAACAACCTTGACCCGCGAAGAATCGCCCGCGCGCTTTCCATCTGACGATTGCGATGCAGACGATTTGTCGCGCGATTTTTCCGGAGGTCTCGATGCTCCCTTGATTGAACCAGGCTCCCGTGACGCTTCGAACTCTGAAACGCCCGGCCCACCCGCTCCGACAGACGGTTCTGCGCCGGCTTTCCAATCGTGGTACTCGGTGTAGTCGCCGTTGTAATGCTCAACGTGGCCTTCGCCGTCGAGCGCAAGAATCTGCGTGGCGACGCGATCGAGAAAGAACCGGTCGTGGCTAATCGTTATGATCGTTCCCTCGTACGCCTGGAGCGCTTCTTCCAAAGCCTCGCGCGACGGAATGTCGAGATGGTTGGTGGGTTCATCCAACACCAGCACATTGACCCCTGAATAAATCAGCTTCGCGAGCGCCAGTCTTCCCTTCTCACCCCCGGAAAGATCGCGCACGTGTTTGTAGACGTCGTCGCCAAAGAACAGGAATTTCGCCAGGAACGATCGCAGTTCACCCGAGGTAGCTGACGAAGGCGCGACGCGACGCAGCTCCATGATGATCTCGTTTCGATCATCCAGGTCTTCCAGTTGTTGGGCGTAATAGCCAACCTCGACTTTGCTGCCCCAACGAACTTCACCGGCCAGCGCGTCGAGTTTGCCCAAAATCGTTTTCAAAAGCGTGGTCTTGCCTGAGCCATTCGGTCCGATAATGCCAAGACACTCGCCGCGCCGGAGGATCAATGAAATGTCGCGCGCCAGAACGTTCTCGCCATATCCCACTGCCAAATCCTTCGTGGTCAGAACGTGAGTGCCGGTGCGTTCGATGTCCTGCAGCCGGAAATTACCGGCGGCTTGATCGGCCCGCACGGCTTCAACTCGTTGCAGACGCTGCAGCATTGTGCGGCGCGATTTAGCTTGCTTCGTCTTTTGCCCGGCGAGGTTCTTGCGAATGAATTCTTCGGTCTTGGCGATGAGCCTTTGTTGATTATCAAACGCGCGTTGCTGAATTTCACGTCGCTCCTCGCGCTCGACTACAAAGTTGGAATAGTTGCCTTTGTAAGTCGCCGCCTGACCATTTTCAATTTCGATGATTCGTTTGCAGGAACGATCGAGAAAATAACGATCGTGAGAAATGATGATGAAAGCGCTGTTGTAGGTTTGCAGAAACTCTTCCAGCCACTCGACCGCGCCCACGTCAAGATGGTTCGTCGGTTCATCCAACAGCAACACATCGGGTTCGGACAAAAGCAAACGCGCCAGACCCAGACGGTTCTGTTGGCCGCCGGAAAGCTTCTCGGTTTCCATGGGCCAGGTGTCACGATCGAACCCGAGTCCCTGCAAAATCGCTTCAGCCCTGGCCGAATATTCAAAGCCGCCTTCGCGTTCGTACTCATGCTGTAAGTCGCTGTAGCGCGCGAGCACTTTTTCCAAATCGTCACCGGCATCGGCCATGCGATGCTCGAGGTCATGCATCTCGTGTTCGATCTGCTGCAAACGGCCGAACGCGGCCAACGCCGATTCGTGAACCGTGGATCCTTTTTCGAAGTGGACGTGCTGAGTGAGCAGCCCGAGTTTCAAGCCGCGCGCCCGAACGACTTCGCCGCGGTCAGTCGTTTCTTCGTTAGCGACGAGACGGAAGATCGTCGTCTTGCCTGCGCCGTTGCGACCGACCAACCCGACGTGTTCGCCGGGATTGATCTGAAACGAAGCGCCGCGCAGCACGTCCTGCGACGCATAAGATTTATGGACCTCTGAAAGACGAAAAAGCATTTTGGGGTGCTGCCGCTTGACGCAGCTTTTCTATGTTATCAACAGTCACGGAACGCGGCGTCAAGCCGCCGCACTCCAAAAGAAAACGGGCGCGATACTCAGGCACCGCGCCCGCCGGATATTGAGCGCATGAATGCGCCGTCAGAAACGATCAGCTTACTTTTTCGCCGGCGAGGTCGCCGGTGAAGCGCCACCCTTGGCCGCCGCGGGCGAAGCGTTCGTGCTGCTCGCCGCAGCAGGCGTACCGGCCGGCTTGGCCGCGTCCGCCGACGCTGGACGCATGCCGCCCAGGTTGGCTGGATTCGAAAGCATGTTCGCCGAGAATTGATTCACAATCTTCGCTTCCGAAAGAGCAACTTCCAGCAGAGCAGCGTTGAGAATTTCCTTTCGCTGGTTCGTCAACGCGACTGTAATCTGCTGGCGAACCCCCTGGCTCTCGAGCGTGAGATTCTCAGTCTGCAGACGCTTGTCCTGAAGTTTGAAGATGTACCACTTGCCGTTGGGGAACCGGACGGGATCGGTGCGATCGCCGATTTGCATCGAGCCGAAGAACTTGGCTACCAGGTCAGCGGGAAATCCGTTGGTCTTCAGATCGTCTTCACTGGCAAAGCCGATGTCACCGCTATTGCGGACTGACTGCGGGTCTTCGCTGCGCGCGCGCGCGACGGTGGCAAAGTCGGCGCCGCTCTTCAGCTGATTGTTGATGTTATCAATCTTGGTCTTGGCCTCGGCTTCGTTCTTCGCATCGTCACCGGCCACTCCCTGCTGGCTGTTATCGGCAGGATCAACCATGATCATGGCGAGTCCGACGCCGCGAGCGTTCACGAACTGTTGCTTGTTGGCGTTGTAATAATCCTCGACTTCGCGATCGCTAATCGTGATCTTGCCGGCGTACTTCTCCTGCAGCGCGTTGATTGCGAGATCCTTTTTCGCTTCTTCACGCACGGCTTCCATGCTCATGTTCTGGTCTTTGAGCTGCCGCGCAAAATCTTCGTCAGTCAATCCAGCTTGTTGCTTCTGCGAATTGATCGAACTGGTGATCTGCTCTTCGGTCGGCAACAGCTTTTCCTGCTCGGCCCGTTGAAACAGGACCTCACGCTGAATCAGCTTATCGAGGACGGTGAGCCGCGCCTGGGCCAGTTCGTGCCCGGACATTTTCGATTCATTGCCGCCGGCCTGCTGGTGGATGATGCGCTCGACCTCGGACATCATGATTTTCTTGCCGTTGACCGAGGCGGCCATCGTGTTATCGGGGGTTTCGGCGCCTGAACCGCAGCCGGCCAAAATCAATGCGCCGAAAACCAGCGCCGCCAGCATGATCAAGCTTTTGTCTCTTCTATTCACTTTCGTTTCTACTCCTTAAGTTACTCGAACTCTTTCGGTTTCCGGTGCGCGAGGCGTCGTCGTCTGGTTCGCGCCTTGACCCGTCGTGAAATCGTTTGTTATAAATTTCGTTTCAATTGATCGCGGCGTTCCACACTGTGGCGTCGTACGCCAACAGGAGATCAGTCATCATGGCAAAACGTTGTGAAGTTTGCGGTAAAGGCCCACAGTTTGGCAATAATGTCTCGCACGCCAATAACCGGACCCCGCGTGTTTTCAATCCCAACCTGCAATCAATCCGCGTCAAAACGCCGAGTGGCGGTGCGAAGCGGATGAAAGTTTGCGCAAGCTGCATCAAGGCCGGCAAGGTCGCAAAAGCCGCCTGACCAATCAGCCCGTAACCGCAATCGCCTCTATTTCGACCTTCGCGTCGCGTGGCAGCCGCGCGGCTTGCACGGTCGCGCGCGCCGGCGGATTGTCCGGAAAATACTTCCCATAGACCTCGTTCATCGCGGTGAAATCATTCATATCCGCGAGGAACACAGTCGTTTTCACGATCTGATCCATGCCGACGCCGGCCGCAGCGAAGACAGCCGTAAGATTCTTCAAAACCTGTTCAGTTTGCTCGGCGATCCCGCCCGGCACAAATTCTTTGGTCGCCGGATCGAGTGGTATCTGGCCCGACGCGAACACCATGTTGCCGGCGCGAACCGCCTGTGAATAAGGGCCGATTGCCTGCGGCGCGTCGCCCGTTGCGATGATTTCCTTCATAGGCTGCACAGTTAACAAATCGCTGGCCGAAACAAACCCTGTACTTTAACAGACAAATCCATAAAATGAGAAACTCGCAGGACGACGGATCGATAACATCAAAGATGTAGCTGTTGGGCGCGTTGGACCCTCTCTCGGATATTAGCCGCTAAGAAAAAGACCGCTCGGCGAATGCAGCGCCGAGCGGCGAATCACAGGAGGTATGAGTGTTATCGAGTGCCGCGATCATCGGGGCCTTGATGCCGCCCACTTTCAGAATAACCTCACGAACTGAGATGACGCGACGTGATTCGTAGGTTGCTAATGGCCGCTGTCAGTGTCAGAAGCCCGACCGTGAGGGAGGGCCACGCTTAAATTCGGGCAGTTGCGGTCACGAGCGCTGCCCGCCCTCACGGTCGGGCTTCTGAGACCCGTTGCGGTCGCCAAAGACGCAGCGTCATGAACATGGGCGAGTCCTTCAAAATTCCATAAATAACACTTCACAGCCTCGGCCCCGTTGATGCCGATGCTATAATCCGATTTTCATTCAATGAGCACTCCTGAGAAATCAAAACCGCAACGACTGCGAATGGTTAAAGGCACCAGCGACTCGTCCCAGTCGGAAGAAAGTCCGCCGCCAACTTCGCGGCAAGACTCAAGCTGTCCGCAATGTTTTGGGACGGGCATTCAAGTCATAGCCGGCGAAGGCGCCCGGCGTTGCGACTGCCAGACCAACGAAAACCGCGAGCGCTTGTTCCGCAACGCGCGCATCCCCCCGCGTTACCAGCACTGCACGCTGACGAACTTCGAGGCCGGCATCGACGAACCCGATGACATCTCGAAACTGAAGGCCAAGGGTGAAGCCTTGCTGGTGTTGGAACATTTTCCCGATCGCGACGGGCGCGGGCTGCTGCTCATTGGGCCAGTGGGCGTCGGCAAGACTCACCTGGCCGTGGCGCTGTTGCATGATCTGATTGAGTTATATGGAATCCGCGGCTTGTTCTATCAATTCGGCGCTTTGCTGCGGCAGATTCAGGATTCGTACAATCCGATTTCGCAAACCTCAGAGTTGAGCGTGCTGCAACCAGTGTTCGACGCGGACGTGCTGGTGCTTGACGAACTGGGCGCGTCAAAGCCGACTGACTGGGTGCGCGATACGATGATGCAGATCATCAACGCCCGCTACAACGACAAACGACTGACGATCTTCACGACGAACTATTCAGACAAACGCAAGAACGAGAAAGACACGACCGAATTGCTCGAGGAGCGCATCGGCGTTCCGCTGCGTTCGCGGCTATATGAAATGTGTCGCACGGTCGAAATCGAGGGCGAGGATTACCGGAAACGAGCGGCGGCCCAAAACGTTTAGCGACGGGTGTTGCCCGACTGCGTTGATTCGCAGACTCGTGCCTCTAAACAAGTCTATGGATTCCTGACAAATCGTTCCTGTGACTCCGTCACGATCCGCCGCGCGGCGTTCGCATCTTCCCACCCCTTGATCCGCGTTCGCTTAGCTTCCAACTCTTTATAGACTGAAAAGAAGTGCTCGATCTCCAAAAGGAGATGCGGATACAACTCGCTGTAATCGTTCAGGTTTTTGTAAATCGGATTATTCAGGCCCACCGCCAGGATCTTTTCGTCTTCGCTGCCCTGATCGCTCATGAGCAGCGCCCCAATTGGTCGCACCGTCATGACGCAACCCGTGAAGCTCGACGCGTCGACCAGCACCAGTACGTCGAGCGGATCGCCGTCATCGCTCAGTGTGCTCGGAATAAATCCGTAGTCGCCGGGGTAATGCACCGGAGAATACAGATTTCGGTCCAGGCGGAAGACGTGCAGTTCTTTATCGTATTCATACTTGTTCGTGTCGCCGCGCGGAATCTCAATGACGGCATTTACTTCGTCAGGAGCGCCGCGCCCGGTGGGCAGGGAAAGGTAGTTGATCATTTTTGGATGTGTCAGAACCGGGAGCGCTAGCGACCGGATCAAGAAGGTTATTGAATAGCGCTTGAGCCGGTCGCTACCGCTCGCGGTTCTGAGACTCTACAACGATGGGCCAGCGCCTAATCCCTTGGTGGTTTCGATCTCAGTTTGGCAGGCGGCGTCATAGCGGGCCGTCGGCATGGCCTCCAATCGACGTTCGTCAATCTCCTGACCACACCGCACGCACACGCCATACGAACCTTCATTCATTCGCATCAACGCCTGGTCAATGTCTGCGACGATTTTTGACTCATGATCGCTTAGCTGCAAAGCCAACTCCTGAATCACGTCACGCACCGCCAGATCCGAACTCTGCTGCAGATCGTCGTTCGCGATGTCGAGCGCCCGGGCCTGCTCGTCATTGATGTGTTGCACGTGCCGGCGCAACTCAGCCAACAGCAGCTTTTTGAAGTGATGACGTTTCCTATGATTCATCTGCGTTGGTTCAGCGACGGGCACGAATTATACCGCGCCGTCTGGCGGCGAAAAAGTCGCAATCAGAAGCACAAAACTTCAGTCTCTGCATCTCGCATTCATACAGCGTGACGGTTTGTCGTACACAGTTGCCTATCAAATAGGCCTGTGTTTACATCGGGCAACGATCATGGAATTAACGGCCGGCGTCATTATCGCACTGGCAGCGATGATTTTTGTTGTCGCTCTGTTGTATTCGACGGTAGGACACGCGGGCGCGTCCGGCTGCCGATCGCAGGTATCAGACGCTGGCTGTCAGTGGTTGTGGTGCTGGCCGGGCGGAAGCTTTTGGGAAGCTATCGCGCTTCTGCTTCACAGACAAGTTCGGCCGCGAGCAACGGAATCGTCAATTCATGATGGCCGGTGATCGCGAAACCTTTTCCCGCGCCATCTGCCGTCGGCCGGCGCACTACATTCGTCAGCGGCCGATACGATTGGATGAAATCAAAATTTGCCGTCGTGATGTCGCTGAGATCATGGCCGAGGTTGCGCACCAGCGTGACGCATTTCAAAAACACTTCGGGCAAAGTCACCGCCGAACCGATGTTTAGATAAACTCCGCCGCCGCTCATTCTGCGGACCACTTCTGCCAGCAGACGAAAATCAGTGTGCGAAGTCGCTCCGAACGCGGCGCCGTCTGCGGCCGGATGAAAATGCGCGATGTCCCCGCCGATCGTGAGATGCGCGGTAAACGGAATCTTCAATTTGTACGCCGCGCACAAGAGCGAAACGCTTTCATGCTGCGGTTTCAAGGCCAGCAGCGCTCGCCCCATCGCTTCGCCCAGGCCTGTTTGATCACGCGCGCCCTGCTGCGCCGCCTCGTTAAGCAATCTTCCCGTCTCTTCGGCGCCGCCGAATGCTCCTTCACCCAACGTCGCATCCACATCTTCTGAGGTCGATCCGGCCATGGCGATCTCGGCATCGTGAATCAGCACCGATCCGTTACCGGCAATCGCGTTCACGAAACCGCGGTCCATCAGATCGATGATGATCGGAGAGAGGCCCGTCTTGATCACATGTCCGCCGATTCCCCAAACAATCGGCTTCCCAACTTCACGCGCGCGTCGCATCCGGGCAGCAATCTCGCGAATGCTCTGCACCGCCAGAATGTTCGGAAATGAGCGCAAATAATCGCGGAGTGACGATGCGGCGGTGATCGGCTTAGCGAAATCAGCGACGGTCACTTTACTCGCGCGAGATGAGAGCGGGTAAGTACGGACTTCCGCAAGGTCAATCGGTCGCAGGTCTTCGTAGATGGACATCGGCGGCGGAGTATATCACTTACGGATCACGCGTGGTGGGGCTGTGGCGAGAGCCATTCCGCTTAACGCTGCCGTTCAGTAACGGCTTCAGCACCGTCCCGGTGTGCGAACGTTTCACCGCGGCAACTTCTTCCGGCGTGCCACTGGCGACCACGCGGCCGCCCTGTGCGCCGCCTTCCGGCCCGAGATCGATGATGTAATCCGCACTCTTGATCACGTCGAGGTTGTGTTCGATGACGATCACGGTGTTGCCAACGCTGACCAGGCGTTGCAGCACGTCGAGCAACTTGTGCACATCGGCGAAGTGCAGGCCGGTAGTCGGTTCATCGAGAATGTAAATCGTTCGTCCGGTGGCCCGTTTGGAAAGCTCCTTCGCCAGCTTAATGCGTTGCGCTTCACCGCCGGACAGCGTCGTCGCGGACTGGCCCAGTTTGATGTAGCCAAGTCCCACGTCGAGCAACGTCTGCAGCTTTGGTCTAATTTGCGGAATGTTCTCGAGCAACGGCAGCGCTTCTTCAACGGTGCTGTCGAGCAACTCGGCGATCGACTTGCCTTTGTATGTCACCGCCAGGGTTTCGCGGTTGTAACGCGCGCTGCGACAAACATCGCACAGCACGTAAACGTCGGGCAGGAAATTCATTTCGATGCGCTTGAGGCCTTCGCCTTCACACGCTTCGCAGCGGCCGCCTTTAACGTTGAAGGAAAAGCGACCGGGCTTGTATCCGCGCTCGCGCGATTCGGGCAGCATCGCGTAAAGCTCGCGAATCGGCGTGAACAGTCCGGTGTACGTCGCCGGATTCGATCGCGGCGTGCGCCCGATCGGCGACTGATCGATTTCGATCACCTTATCGATGTGCTCGAGACCCTCGATGGCCGTGAAGGCGCCGGGCTCTTCCAGCGAACCGTACAAGTTTCGCGCCAGCGCGCGGTAGAGAATGTCGGCGACGAGGGTTGACTTGCCCGAACCGGAAACACCGGTGACGACGGTCAGCAGGCCAAGCGGGAAAGTCACGTCGATCGATTTCAGATTGTGATGATGCGCGCCGCGCACGACAATTGATTTGCCGTTAGGTGGACGCCGCTCAGAGGGAACAGGAATTTTTCGGCCACCGCTGATGTAGAGACCGGTCACTGATTCCGGACTGTTCGCGATCACCTCAGGCGAACCAAGTGCGACCAGCGTGCCGCCGTGAGTACCGGCCCCCGGCCCAAGATCGACTACAAAATCAGCACGGCGAATCGTTTCCTCGTCGTGCTCGACGACGAGCACCGTGTTGCCGAGATCGCGCAACGCGGCCAGCGTATCGAGCAGACGCATGTTGTCGCGCGGATGCAAACCTATCGAAGGCTCATCCAGCACGTAGAGCACCCCTCTGAGTTGCGACCCGATCTGCGTCGCCAGACGAATCCGCTGCCCTTCGCCGCCGGACAAAGTTGCGGACGGACGATCCAGAGTGAGATAGCCAAGCCCAACGGTTTCCAGGAAACGAAGTCGCGATTTGATCTCGCGCAGCACCAGGCCCGCCACCTTCTCTTCCCGCGTATCCAGCTTCACGTGATCGAAGGCCTTGATGGCATCGCCAATCGTCATAGAGGTGTAATCAGCAATCCCATGACCTCCGACACGCACGGCCAGCGAATCAGATCGCAGACGTCGCCCGTCGCATTCCGTGCATACGCTCGGCGAAACCATCTCTTCGATCGCCGCGCGAACTTTTTCTGACGGCGCATCGTCCAGACGCTCGCGCAACCAGGGCAACGCGCCGCGCCAGGGGCCTT
>DATANL010000488.1:0-5384 GCA_036266295.1 Pyrinomonadaceae bacterium
GAGCGGGGTGATCAATGTCCTGATCAGTCATTAGGTGCAATATCGTGTCGATATTTGAGCCGGCAAGCCCCAGTTTCGCTAATTCGCTCTTCACTCCCTCCTTTCCGATCTTGTCTAACTTGTCTATGACAACCAGAACGCTCGCGGTCTTTTCCTGCTCAATCATCGCGTTTCTCATCATAGCGTCCAGCAACCGACGATGGTTCAAATGAATGGTGAATTCTTTAAAGCCTAAATGCTCTAGCACGTCACTGACCGCAGCGCACAACTCAGCCTCAACCACCATCGATTTCGATCCCAACACGTCCACGTCGCATTGATAGAACTCGCGAAAACGGCCACGCGCTGGACGATCTGCGCGCCATACCGGTTGAATTTGATATCGCTTGAAGAATTTCGGCAGTTCGTTTTGATATTGGGCGACGACGCGCGCGAGCGGAACAGTCAGATCGTAACGGAGCGCGAGATCGGCTTCACCGGTTTTCTCGTGCTCGCCGCGCTTGAGGATTTTGAAGATGAGTTGGTTCCCTTCCTCACCGTACTTACCCATCAAGGTCTCGATATTTTCGACTGCGGGAGTTTCGAGCGGCTCGAAACCATAGCGCTCGTAGACTGATTTGATGACGCCGATGACGTACTCGCGCTTGCGCACGTCGGCCGGCAAAAAGTCGCGCATTCCCCGCGCGGGCTGTGTTTTCGGTGAAGGCATGAGCCGGCAATGATAACGTAGTCAGTACCATCCGCGTAAGCGGATGGATCAACCACGCAACTGCATTCTGCCTTGATCCATCTGCTGACGCAGATGGTACTGACCCCCTTGCTTGAATCTTTGTAACTTTCACGGTATAAGCTTCGTCAATTCAGTCAAACGTTCGCGCGCCCTTCGTCGCAAGGGCAACTGAAACCACAAATCGATTTTGAATAGGAGTCCACAAATGATCCGTCGTCAGTTTGCTGCTCTACTTCTGCTTTTTACTCTGGTCGTGCCCTACACTGCGTTTGCGCAACAGCCGCAACAAGAAGATCCGATGATCGCGAAGATCAAGGACGAAGGTATGAATCGCTCGCAGGTGATGCAGACGCTTTCGTACCTGACTGATGTGATTGGCCCACGGCTCACGGCTTCGCCCGGCATGAAGCGCTCTAACGAATGGACGCGCGACACCCTCGCTAAGTGGGGATTGCAAAACGCGCATCTCGAGGCGTGGGGACCTTTTGGTCGCGGCTGGTCGCTGAAACGATTCTCGGCGCAGGTCAGTTCGCCGATGGACATTCCGCTAATCGCTTATCCCAAAGCCTGGTCACCAAGCGTGAAGGTCGTGCCGGACATGCCGGCCGCGCCGCCAACCGGACGCCGGAACGCCACGCTCAGCACTGCGCCCCCACCGGTCAGCAACACGGTAACCGCTGATGTGGTTTTCATGGATGCGAAAACCGAAAGCGACCTCGACAAATACAAAGGGCAATTGAAGGGCAAGATCGTTCTGCTTTCACAACCGGTGGAAGTGAAGGCGATGTTTGAAGCGCCCGGCCGGCGACAGGATGAGAAGAGTTTGTTGGCGCTGGCGAATGCCTTGCCGCCGGGAGCCGGTGGTGGCTTTGGTGGCGGAGGCGGCGGTGGTCGCGGACCGAACGGTCCGCAAATGAGCCCGCAAGAACGCGCGCAGCAACAGTTTCAGCAGGCAGTTTTCACGGCGAAGCGCTGGAACATGCTGCTTGATGAAGGCGCGGCCGTGGCAGTTGATGTGAGTCCGCGCGGCAGCGGCGGCACGTTGTTCGTTCAATCCGCCACGGTGGCTCCGCCGATTCCGAAAACGATCGAGGACATGCGGCCTGGAGTCCTGCCGCGCATGTCACCTTACGATCCAAAATCGGAAGCCAGGATGATTCCGCAAATCACGGTGGCTCCCGAACACTATAACCGCATGATCCGCATGATTCAGCAGGGCGAGAAACTGAAGATGACGGTGGACCTGGCGGTTGAATATCAGGATGCCGACAACATGGGTTACAACACAGTCGCGGAGATTCCCGGGACTGATCTCAAAGATGAAATCGTAATGCTCGGCGGTCACATGGATTCGTGGCACTCCGGCACCGGCGCGACCGACAACGGCGCCGGCGTCGCCGTCGCGATGGAAGCCGTGCGCA
Source organism: Pyrinomonadaceae bacterium (assembly GCA_036266295.1). Taxonomy (GTDB): domain Bacteria; phylum Acidobacteriota; class Blastocatellia; order Pyrinomonadales; family Pyrinomonadaceae; genus UBA11740. Next base: position 2,152 of record DATANL010000488.1, read on the forward strand.
TCCTGCAGACGCTCGGCCTCAAGCCGCGCCGCACGATTCGCATCGCGCTGTGGACTGGTGAAGAGCAGGGATTGCTCGGCTCACGCGCGTACGTGGCCCAGCACTTCGGCAAACTCGAAGGTGGTCCGCAGTTCGGCGGCGGCGGCGGCGGCAACGCCAATGCGACGCCGGCCAAGCTGACGACGCTCCCCGAGTACGAGAAATTTTCAGGCTACTTCAATCTCGACAACGGCACCGGCAAGATTCGCGGCGTTTATCTACAGGGAAACGCGGCAGTCCGTGAACTCTTCGCCCGCTGGCTCATGCCCTTCCGCGACATGGGCGCCAGCACCATCACCATCTCGAACACCGGCGGCACCGACCATCAGTCGTTCGACGGCATCGGCCTTCCCGGTTTTCAATTCATCCAGGACGAGATCGAATACGACACCCGCACGCACCATTCGAATCAGGACTTGTTCGATCGGATTCAGGCGGACGATATGAAGCAGGCGGCGACGATCATGGCGGCGTTTGTTTACAACACCGCCATGCGCGATGAAAAGCTGCCGCGCAAACCCGCACCGGGAGCGCGCGCGACGAGTACGACGACGAATCAGTAGCTCAATTACAGTCAGAACCGCCTGCGGTAGCGGGCGGTTGATCTTGCTGGGACACACAGATGAGAGATCAACCGCCCGCTACCGCAGGCGGTTCTGACTTCAGCCTTTGATGACCGCAACGTCCAGCCAATACTTTCTTAGTTTGTCGCGATTGGTCGCGCGGTAGGCGGCATAGTCTCGCACAATTCCCTGATCGGGCCGGGCGAAAAGTATGAAGGCTTCAAGTAAGCCCGCGTCATTCAACTTCACCAAAGTTTCGAGCGAAGGCTCGAGCGTCTTTACTCTTCCCGACTTCACATCTCTCGCGCACGCTTCGGCTACCATGCGCAGGGCGGCGGCTTCTTCCTTCAGGCTGTGGCGGTAAGCCGGTTCATTCGGATAATTCTTCGCAAAATCAGTGGTCTGCCACGCCGCTCTCGTAATGCTGTACATCAGCCATTCGTTCGATCCGTCTTTGCTGTCGAGCGCCCGCGGATCGGGCGAGACGTTAATCGTAGTCTTGTTTCCCTGCGTAGTCGCTGAGGTAGGAGGTTCGATGTGCGGATGACCTACCTGGATCTTGTGTCGCTGACTCCATTGCATCAGGCCAACGTACGCACGTTGACCGCTGTAGGGTTCGGCGACGATCGCGTCAACAAACTTGGCCAGCGCTTCGTTCGTTTTGCCTTGCGCATCGAGCGCGTCGCCCCAATAGCGGTAGGCAGTCTCGGTGTTGGGATTGATCTCAATCGCTTTCGCGAACCACACGCCGGCGGCGTCGAAGTGTTGGTTGCGAAACTGCGGATCGGTCGAGTTCATCGCCTTCTTGAATTCAGAATCGCCGGCATATAAAGCCGCCGAATAGAGATGCGGATCGGCTTCGAGCGCGCGCTTGTAGGCGGCGATTGCCTTGTCCATGTCGCCGCGCATGAACGCGGCCTCACCTTCGCGAATCGCGGCTTCAGCAGTTCGAACCTGGGAAAATGGAACCTGGGTGCTGTCCGGGTTCTCCAACGCGTCCAGCGCCATACTGGTCAGGTTGCTGTCGTCGCCGAGCGAACGCGACTTGCGCAAAATCGACAGCGCGCGCTGGCGCATCTGCGTGCGCTTGTTCGGATCTTTTTCATCGGTCGAGTTGGCATATAAAGCAAATCCAAGTCGCGAGAGCACCACCGGATCATTCGGATATGCCAGCGCGACCTTTTCCAACAACGGCAGGGCCGCCACCAGGTTCTGCGATTCGTAGACTTCGATCGCATGCTGACGCTCAGCGGGATTCTGGGTTTGCGCCGTGGCCGAAACCGCCAGGGCGATCACGAATCCGATGGCGAGCCGGATTCTTTTTGAAGTTAAGGTAGAATTAATCATGTGCGACGGACTCCGTAACTTAAAATCAACCACCGTCTGGCAGTTGGCATCGGGTGGGGTCAGTCTATTGGCAACTTCTTAACAGTGTCAACGTGGTGTTAGAGTCGCAGTGAGGATCAAAGTTCCGCGTGGCTCATCTGCTGGAAATCAGGAATCTCCATACATACTTTCAGACTCGCGAAGGACTAGTCTGCGCAGTCGACGGGGTGAGTCTTTATCTCGATCCCGGAGAGCTGTTGGGATTGGTGGGTGAAAGCGGCTGCGGCAAATCGATCACGGCACTCTCGATCATGCGATTGATAGCGCCGCCCGGAAAGATCGTCGCGGGCGAGATTCTTTTCGATGGACAGGATTTGTTGAAGCTCTCGAACGCCGAGATGCGCGCGGCCCGCGGCAACGACGTAGCGATGATCTTTCAGGACCCGATGACTTCGCTCAATCCGGTCTTCACTGTCGGGGAGCAGATTGCGGAAGCGCTGCGACTGCATCGCAAGCTTTCACGGTCAGCGGCGCGCGCGGCGGCGATCGATGCGATGCGCGAAGTTGCCATTCCGGATTCCGAGTTGCGCGCCAGGGATTATCCGCACCAACTGTCGGGCGGCATGCGTCAGCGCGTGATGATTGCGATGGCCCTGGCCTGCGATCCGAAACTGCTGATTGCCGACGAACCGACGACGGCGCTCGACGTGACGATTCAGGCGCAGATTTTGGAATTGCTGAATAATCTGCGGCGGACGCGCGAGTTGGGGGTGCTGCTCATTACCCACGATCTCGGCGTCGTGGCCGAGGTCGCCGATCGCGTTGCGGTGATGTACACGGGACAGATCGTCGAAGCATCACCGGTTAATGATCTGTTCGCGCAGCCCAAGCATCCGTACACCGAAGGCCTTTTGAGGTCGGTCCCGAAATTGACGGAGGCTACGGTTGCCAAGCAGCTCCGTCTGCAGACGATCGACGGCACGGTGCCGCGCCTGACCGCTTTGCCGCCCGGTTGTCATTTCGAACCGCGCTGTCCGTACCGAATGCCGCGCTGTCGAGAGCAGGAAATTCCCCTGTACCCGGTGGCGGAAGACGTGGCGGCCCGTTGCGTTCTGTTCGATCCGGCAACGGTCGGCGAGGCAGAAATAATTAACCACAAAGGACACCGAGGAAAACAATCAACCACTGTTTAGACGCCGGACTTGTCCGGCGCGGCGCGTGGCCGCACAAGTGCGGCCGCTAAACGCAAATGCCTTTTCTGATTTGTATTCCTCGGTGTCCTCTGTGGTGAATTCAAACAATCAA
>DATANL010000489.1:0-3900 GCA_036266295.1 Pyrinomonadaceae bacterium
CGATAACTGCGCGCTTCGATCGCCAGCGATTGCAACGCCGATAAAGCCACCGAGCGGCGCTGGCGAAGTTCGGGATCATCTTTCAGCGAAGCGGCTGAAGGAATCTTTTCTGATTTGGAGACAGGAACGGGCGTTTGTGCATTCAGCACGGAAGAGCCTATCAACAGGAGCCAAAGTGCATTGCGGAGGTGGTTCATATTCCTGGCGAGTGACGGCGCGTACTCTAACACGCATCGGTCTGCCCGAAAACAGAAAGGCGGCCTTGCGACCGCCCTTCTTCCCCTGGAGGAGCCCATCCACCCAGGTCTAGATCACCGCAGGTGCGGCGTCTAAACTCCAGCTCTTTCGTTAGACGGACCGCGCTTCACTGCTCCACGAAGTTAAAAACGAGCACGCCGCTCACCAGGACTGGTTCGCCATTCAATCGCGTGGTCGTGAACTTTGCTTCTTTGGCCGCGGCCTGGGCCGCCGCGCGCAGCAGCGGATGCCCTGAAACGGCTGTGGCCTCGATCACGTTGCCGCCCTCGTCAATCAAGATCTGCACGTTCACAGTCCCACTCGCATGCGCGGCCCGAGCAATCGCAGGATACGCCGGTACCGGGAGGCTCGCGGCCTTTCCGTTCAAGACGCCACCGTTGATAGAGCGCCTGGTGGGGATGCGTTCAGACGTGTATGCGGAACCCGTCATCTCTTGTTCTTCGCGCTTCTCCTCTTTGTTTACGCGAAAGATACTGCCATCCAACGCGTTGACCAGAACGTGAGTTCGTGTCGCCGTGGCGTCTTCCGAAAGAATGATGACGTGATAGAGCACGAGCGATGGCTTTGCTAATTCGCCCTCGCCCTCCCAGCGTTCGCCTACTAAACTGCATTCCGTAACTTTTCCAGGGGCCTTGCTGGTGGCGATTTGAATAGCGTGATCCATCGTGATCTTCGCCATGTCGGCGAGGATTGCGTTCCGTTTTTCTTCCGCTTCGCGCTTAGCGCGGACTTCATTGCCGACACGAACCTTTATTTCCTGTCCATTACTCTGTGCCGCGGTATATGCGGTCAATTCTTTTTTGAGACGTTCTTCGGCTTCGCGTTCTTCTTTCTTTTGTTGGTCTTGATAAAGGTGAAAATCCATCTCCGCTTCCATCCACATCGAGACCGGCTGGCCGTTTTTCATGGCCGGCTCGAATCTCCATTCGCGCACAGCTTCGATCGCTGCCTGGTCCAAAGACGGATAGAGCGATTGTTTCACTTGAATGCTCTGCGGTATGCCGTCGTGATCGACAGTGAATCTAAGGACGACTTTCCCTTCGATTCCTTTGGCGCGAGCATCGTCGGTATAGCGCGCCTCGGTGTGGTGAATCACCCGTGCTCTGCGATCGCCCTGATCGGCGGCCTGAAGCTTCTGCATCAATTCAAACTTGATCGCATCTGCGCTGGTCGCATCGGACTGTCGCGCGATTAATTCCTTCATGCGTGTCTGCTCGAGGTTGCGCTCATATTCGGCGAGGTTTTGCTCGACCTGTTTCAAATTCCTTTCCATTTCCGGTCGTAGCGCCGCGGGTGACTGCGCCAGCTTCTCCTTCAGCTCACGGGCCTGACGGTTAAGTTCGACGACAGTCTTTTCCTGTTGGGCCAGGTCCTGGCTCGCCTCCACTTTCTTTCGCACTTCACTGGCGGCAGGTTCCTGGGTGTTGACTGTCAGCGCAAACTTCGCCGCCACCACACAGGGCGTTAATAAGAGAACCGCCGCCGCGATCAGCAGCAACGTGCGACGACGCAAAGAAAGTTGAGACTTTTTAAGTAGAGCCATGATGCGCACCTCCAAGATGTCTGATTCGTTCATGCCAATGGTTGTGTCCGGGGCTAAAGGCAGCAGCGGCGCCGAGCCGATCAATTTCACCAACGACCGCGCGTAAACTTCCGCCGACACCAGCTTGGTTGTAACTGCGGCGTCGCAGCAGAGTTCGCGCGTGTGCTTGATCCGCCGGCGGGTGAAGGCCACCGCGGGATGAAAGGACAGCGGCAAGTAGATGAATTCGTAAATGAGATTCAGCAGATAATCGTGCCGCGCGATGTGCTGAAATTCGTGGCCCAAAGCCGAGTTCAGCACGTCGATACTTACCTCATGCGCGAAACGCTGCGGCAGAATTACGATGCGATCGAACACGCCGACAGTTATGGGAATCGCAATGTCATTCGAGCACAGCACGCGACATGATTTAATCCCGACTTCGCTTTGACACTGCTTGATTCGCTCCTGCACCCAATCGGGGAACGCGCATTCGAACACGCCCGCGACAATTTGGTTCGTGCGTCGCCAGGCACGCAGCAGAGACACCAGTCGCCAAATCACAATCAGCGCATAGAGACCGACCAAGCCAAACGCGATCAAAATAGGGATCGGAACTGAGCGCGACGGCAAAAACCGATTACGAACTTGCGACTCCGGAGCGACCGGGCGACCAGTGACGTCTTCGATGCCGGGCGTGATAATCCGGCTCGTGACGACCGGTATTGGGCCGAGCGGCGAGATCGCTGTCCGTTGAGCCGTCGCTGATTCGGACAGAGACAGACAACTCAATGCCGGAATAATCAGACAGGCAAATAACGTTACGACCCAGAGGTAGTGTCTAAACCGCGGCGCGACTCGCCGCAGGAGCCAATCGGCCAGCGCCGCGAACCCGACGATCAGCGTCCCTTGCCACAACGCGTTGAGCACGAAGGTCAGGAGGATTTGGGTGACGGTCTTCATTGTTTCTCCTCACGGTTTTCCTCGAGCAGTTTCTGCAACCGCGCGAGCTTCTTGGGGGTGAGGTGTTTCGTTTCGAGGAGACTCATCACCAGGCTCTCGGCCGATCCGCCGAACAAACGATCGACGATGTCGCTCATGTGCTGGCCCACGACCTGGCTGCGGCTGACGACGGGCTGATAAAGATATGCGCGGTCTTTGAGGGTGCGCTTCACCTTGCCTTTGCGGTGCAGAATATTGAGCATCGTCTGCACCGTGGTATACGCGAGTTCGCGCGGCAAATGCTGCTGCACCGTCTGCACGTTGGCCGGCCCTCCGGCCCACAACACGTGCATGATTTCCAATTCCACGGGCGTCAGATTGTCACTTTTGGTTCGCGCCATCCGGGGTCATCTCCTAAGCGTTTAGGACTTATACGCCGGGCCGATTGGTTTGTCAACTAATTTTTTAGGACTCGGGCGATTCGGCCGTCACGGAGGGTGCCTGTCGTTCTCGGAAACCCGACCGTGAGGGAGGGTGCTCTGTGGTTTCAGGCAAGTGTCAGCGCGAACGTCGGCACCCTCCCTTCCGGTCGGGTTTCTGATCAGAACTCGATGACGACGCCGGCCGAAGGGAGAATCGGCAGGATGCGATCAAGTTTGCCGAAGGCGCGGCCATCAAGGCCGAAGAAATCGAATCCGACGAAGCGAAGATTTTCGCGATTCAGCAAATTCAGCACTTCACCCGTCACGGTAAGTTTCGCTTTCCTGAACAGGAAGGCTTTGCTGAGTCGTACGTCGACGCGGCTGTAGTAAGGAACGCGGACCTGGTTGCGCTGAGTGGTCAGGAAGTAACCAGCGGCGTCGTGGCCGTAGAAACCGGCGATCGGTTGCCCGCTGCCGTAGCGCCATTCACTACTGAGATTCCAGGTGTCGGCAAATCGATAATTGCCGTAGACGTTGAGCGTATGCCGCTGATCGTAATCACTCGGGAAGGTCAGTCCGGTTCGACTCTCGGTCAGACGCGTTCGCGAATACGAGTAAGAAACCCAACCGGCCAATTTGTTTGCGCTACGCCGTTGGACCATCAATTCGATTCCGCGAGCATGACCTGAAAGTGAATTCCGAAAGCGCTGGTCGAAAATGGGAAAGAGCAACGGTTCATTAAAGTTAATGAATAAC
>DATANL010000490.1:0-1934 GCA_036266295.1 Pyrinomonadaceae bacterium
CAAATGGGTGGCAGTGGAATAATTGTGCGTAGATTTGGCTGAAGGCGTAACCTGATTTTGCAATTTTCAATTTCTACTTTGCAATTTTCAATGCTCTTGTAAACTTGTAGCCGATGTTTGGTAAATCCAGGCCCAAGCAACCACCGGAAGGCGAGGTCGTCTATCGGCGCCTTCCGACCGACCCGGAGGGGCGCACGCCGGCGGCAAAGGAATCGCGCCTCGACCCGGCATTGCTGCCGCTGGTCGCGGGCTTCGCGCTGCTCCTTTTGCTCATTCTGGTGCTTGGCAATCTGAGTGTTCGACGCATTGAGGACACCAGCCGGGAGGCCGTGAATGTCGGAGACTCCTTTGCCGCGCGGAGCAAAATCCTGCTCGAGCTTCGCGTCGCCCTGACCAGGCTCGACAACGAAGCGCGCGATCGCATGGGCGCTGAAGCGCGTCGCGAGATTCGACCGCCGTTCGACGTGCGCCTTGATACGGCTCGCAACGGGGTCCTCAATCTTCTGCCGCAGGTGGATCATCTGCCGCTTTCCGAACTGCCGAAGTGGCGAAGATTTCGCGATGACCTGGCGGCTTACCTGGAGATTACGAAAGACAACAGCAATTACGTGCTGAAGGGCTTTGAGCAATTTCGCCAGGTAGATACCGAACTGAGCGAGCTCGGGACCGACGTGGCGAAGGAGCAAACCCAGATATTTCAACGGGCCGAAGCGTTGCAACAAGCCGCTACCCGCACCATTCGCCTGTGGAACGTGTTCGCTTTGCTGGCGGGACTGGCGGTGGCGGTGGCGACCACCTGGCAGGTCCAGCGCCGCTTTCGCCAGACGCGCCAAAGCACCGAAGCGGCCCGGCGGGAGCGCGAATTCAGCAATCAAATGCTGGAAGGCATGGTCAGCGCGATTGCGGCCATCGATCGCCAGGATCGAATTCGCAGCGTGAACACTGCTTTCATGCGCATCTTTCCGCGCGCGGCGATTGGTTCGTCGATTCACGACGAGATTGCTTCGCCTGACGCCGTGAAACTTTTGGAAGCTGCCACCGCCTCGCATGTCGTGGTATCAACCTACCGGGGCCGTTGGAACCTGGATCGTGAGGATGGAGTGGTTACTTACGACGTCTATTCTTCACCGTTGGAAATCGATGGCGAGCACGGGCAGATTCTCACCATGGTAGATGTGACGGAAGCAACGAAAGCTGAAGCAGCCCTGCGCCGCAGCGAGTCGCTGGCGGCAGTGGGTGCGGCCGCCGCACAACTGGCTCATGAGATCAAGAATCCGCTCGGCAGCATTCGCCTGGGCGTAGAGATGTTGCGGCAGTACACCTCGAGCGACGATGCCGAGCGAACGATTTCATTGGTTGAGCGCGGGATTCATCACTTAAACAAACTGGTCGTTGACGTGACGCAGTTTTCGCGGCGAAGGGACCTTGATCTGGGGCCGGCAGATTTGCAGGAAGTGATCGAATCGAGCATCGAACTGGTCGCCGACCGGGTGCGCGACAAAGAAACTCCGATTGAAACAAAGTTTGAAGCGGAGCCGATCCAGGGCGTCTGGGACAGCGAGCAGTTGCGCGAAGTATTCGTTAATTTGCTGGCGAACGCCATTGATGCGAGTGAACCGCGTTCGCCGGTTGAGGTCTCGGTCGAACTGGTGTCGAAAGAGAGCGGGGCGGGACGGTTTGGAGTCGGAACCTTTTCCAACGGCGCGCGGGCCCGCATCGTCATCTCCGATCACGGTTCGGGAATCGATAAAAAAGCTCAAAGCCGTCTGTTCGAACCATTCTTCACCACGAAGAAACGCGGCACCGGATTGGGCCTATCCATCGTCCGGCAAATTATTGACCTTCATGGCGGAAACATCGAAGTCAAGAGTGAACCAAAGAAAGGAACGACCTTTCGGATCGAGTTGCCGTTGCACTCTACTTCGCTCGAGGCG
>DATANL010000491.1:0-2251 GCA_036266295.1 Pyrinomonadaceae bacterium
GACTCGGTAGAAGTCGCAGTCGTGGATTCGCCCGACGCAATACCCAGAGGAGAACAGCGATTGATGACCCGTGCTCGTCTTAGTTTGGCTGTAAGCACTTTATTTGCAGCCGGTCTTTTTACCCCAGCCATCATTCAAGCCCAGGGACTAGGCGTTTCTTCAGCCCGCGATATCCCGAACGAAGTTCAGAAGGCCGAACCGCGCGTCGATCAATTGATCGAAAAGTCGGAAGCCTATTTCAAGCAGGGCAGATTAAATCTCGAGGACAACAAGCGCGACGCCGCCCGCTCGGATTTCGACAAAGCTGTCGATGAAATCCTGATGTCGGGCATGGATATCCGCGCCAATCAAAAGCTCCAAAAGTATTACCTGGAGCTGGTTGAGCGAATTTATCGCGAAGAGGTTCCGGTGCTGCAAATGCAACAGCAGCAACAGGCCGCGCCCGTCGTAGCGCAGGACGCTGCGACCGCCAAGACCGACAAGGTCGAGCAGGTGGCCAGGGCTCAGGAACCGAAGCAGCTGCAAATCGGTTTCCGCCAACAGGGATTCGACGCTTCGCCGCTCGATCCGCTTAGCAAGCTGATTCTGACCGAGACTGAAAAGAAGGTTTCCGATTCAGACATTGCCCAGCTCGAGCAGGTTAAGAACTCACTCGATTTCAACTTCACCATCAATCCGCTGATCCAGCAGTACATCAATTACTATCAGGGTCGCGGTCGCTCGACGATGGAAGCCGGTCTTCGTCGCTCGGGGCGTTTCATGAAGATTGCCCGTGAGACATTCCGTCAGATGGGCGTTCCTGAGGACGTCACCTGGTTGGGACAGGTTGAGAGCGCCTGGAGCCCGAAAGCCCGTTCATGGGCCGCGGCCTCCGGCCTTTGGCAGTTCGTTCCCAGCTCAGGCGCGCAATACGGTTTGCGACAAACTGCGTGGGTTGACGAGCGCAACGGAATTGAAAAACCAACTGCGGCCTCAGCGCGATATCTGAAAGATTTGTCCAAGCGCTATAACGGCGATTGGCTGCTGGCGATGGCCGCCTATAACACCGGTGCGCTGAATGTCGATCGCGCCATCTCGCGCGCGGGCGAAGCAAATTACTGGAAGATTTATCCCTACATCGCACAGGAAACTCGCAACTATGTGCCGAATATTCTCGCGGTCATCATGATTGCGAAGAATCCCGAAAAGTACGGGTTCCACAACATCAAGCCGGAAGCGCCGATGTCTTTTGACACTGTGCCTGTCTCGGGCGCGACCAATCTTCGTTTGGTTGCTGAGATGACTGACACGAGTAGCGACTATCTGCAGTCACTCAATCCGGAACTTCGACGGGACACCACGCCCCGCGGCGAGGTTTTCAACCTGCGCGTGCCGGCAGGTAAAGGCAAGCAACTGCAAGCGCTGCTCAAGCGTGTTTCGCCGGATTCCCGCGAGAGCGCGCGAATCATTTCGATCGCTCCAGGTGAAGATTTGCAGTCGGTCGCCAGCCGCACCGGCGTCAGCGTCGCCACTTTGCAGACAATGAATCCGGGCATCGATCCCAAGAGCACCACCAAGCTGGTCGTTCCCAATTCGGGCGTTCGCCTGACCAACTGGCGGCGCAACACTACCGACGCGTCCGCTCCCGGACTTAATAAAGTTCGCGCGCGGAAGGGTGACACGATCGCCAAGATTGCGGCGGCCAACAAGGTCTCCGCGGATGACGTTTCCAGACTCAACGGCATTGCTCCGAATGTGGAACTAAACGCCGGTCAGGAAATCAAGTTGCCAGCCGCTTCGGCGCCGGCAGCTTCGGGCTCACGAAGGAGATAAGCCGGAACCATTTCTAAACCGCGACCTTCATCGGCCGCGCCACAAACTCGCAAGCGCGCTTCGTTTTTTACGAAGCGCGCTTGCTGGCTTTAGGAGTGCTTACCAGAGAATCGTTGAAGGCTCTATCGTTATGACTATTTGATTTCTTTCTTTAACCTCACATGCTGTTTCGCACTTTATCCGCCGCCGTCTACGGAATCGACGCCAACCTCGTCGATGTCGAAGTCGATCTGACCCCGGTACGTAACGAGACCGACAAAGACGCGGGCGTCATCATCGTCGGCTTGCCCGATCTCGCCGTGCGCGAATCTCGCGAACGCATTCGCGCCGCCATCAACAACAGCGCCTTCTTTTTTCCGTTTCACAAAACGACGATCAATCTCGCGCCCGCCGATGTTCGCAAAGAAGGCGCGAGCTTCGATCTGCCCATCGCTCTCGG
>DATANL010000492.1:0-4537 GCA_036266295.1 Pyrinomonadaceae bacterium
GCGATCAGCCACATCGCCATAAACCACTTGTCGAGAGGCAGCGGCGAATCCTCAAAAATCGATCCGCGCTTGAGCGAGAACTTGACGCGCGGGTGAGCGGGCTTGGCGTAGCATTTCCAAAGGCGGCTGCCATTCAGACGCTTGACGTTGGTTGACCCGCACTCTGGACAGGTGACTTGACCGTCCGGCCAGCGAACCGCGATCATGTACTCGTCGCACTTGTCGAGATCGGAGAAGTAAGTGACGGCTTCTTTCAGCGTCTTTGGGCTTGGCTTTTCCATGCCCTAAATGTAGCACGATGTGCCACGGTCAGTCAAGTATATAATTACCCTTTTTTGAGAAGAAGGGCTGACTAATGGCGCAACTGGACGGCCGAGCATCAGTCCGGGTTTGCGAATTACGGTGAGGAAGAGTAAATGACAATCTAGCCATTTCGATCAGGAGAATCCATCACTCGTTCAACAACTCGAAGAATTCTTCATTAGTTAATCCTGCCTGACGCACAATGCTCTTCACAATGTGCTTCGGTAGATCAAATCGTTTGTGATAAGGAATGGTGACGCGTCCTGGTTTGGTGGGATGCTTCATCTGAACGTGTGAACCGCTGGTTTCGTGAATGTAGAAGCCGCCCTTCTTGAGAGCGCGAATAACTTCTTCTGGTTTCAGGTTAGCGAATTTGGGAGACATCGCTTTGAGGAAAGTTACACCGCGATCTTTAGCTCTTCAATTACGGGAGGTTCACCCGCGAAAGGATCAACCGGAATTTCCTCATTGTCTTTCAGCAACCCGCCGATGTGACACGAGATCGCATCCTGAGCCATCTCACGTGCTTCTTCTAAAGTGCGGCCGTAGGTGACGATGCCGGGCAGGGCGGGGACGATTACCTGAAAACCGCCCTCAGCCAATGCATCGTAGATGACTCGATAACCGTATTCCGTCATAGGAGTCTCCTGTAGCATCAAGCAGCATTCTTCTCTGCAGGCCTAACACTTCGCTCAATTTTAGGTAGCAGATTCTGTTTGGCTAGCTTGAGATCGTAATGGTTCTGAAGATTCATCCAGAACTCGGGAGTCATATTGAAGTAAACGCTTAGTCTTAGTGCGGTGTCGGCAGTAATGGCGCGCTTGCCCTGGATGATGTCGTTGACGCGGCCAACCGAAACGCTGAGATCGCGAGCCAGCTTACTCTGCGAGATCCCAAGTGGATTCAAAAACTCCTCCAACAAAACCTCACCGGGTGTAATGGGTTTCAGCTTGCGCGGCATTCGTCTTATTCCTCAGTGGTAATCGACTATTTCAACATCCTCGGCGGCATTATCAACCCAGCGAAAGCATATACGAAACTGGTCGTTGATTCGAATGCTGAATTGACCCACGCGATCTCCTTTGAGTTTCTCTAGTCGATTTCCGGGCGGATTTCGCAGGTCATCAACGTTCTCAGCGGCGTCAATCATCTCCAACTTTCGGCGCGCGATCCGTTCAATCGCTCGAAACTTCTTCGAGGGCTCATCCGCAAACAGCCTTTGAGTGTCGGATGACCGGAAGCTTCTAATTATACTGTGGGAGCCAGCATACTCAGTTTTCCCGATACGTCCACTGATTTGTCATACAGCCAGCCATCGCCTGAAGACTAATCCACCAAACGGATTGAGAGCGACGTTCGAACTCAACCGCAATAATTCAGTTTAAGGAGAATGAACGTGAATATTTATCGGAAAAGGATTGCGCTCTCTGCCGTGGCCGCGGCGGTTCTGTTGGTCGGCGCTGTGGCCGCCTGGTCGCAGCAACCGCGCGCACCGCGGCCGCCGGACGGATTCCAGGGCGGCCCGCCGCCTCCCGACGGTTTGCAAGGCCCCGGACGCCGCGGACCAGGCGCGCCCTTTGGTCCAGGTGAGTTGGGAGGGCGACGAGGCCCCGGCCCGTTCGGACCGTTCGGTCGCGAACTTAGCCTGACCGACGATCAAAAGGCGCAGATTCAGAAGATTCAGCAGAGTTTCCAACAGGGAGATCAGGCGCTGCACGAACAAATGCGCACTCTGGCCGAAGGTCAGGGCGATCCTCTTAGCGGACAATTCAATGAAGCTGCCGTGCGGGCGGCTGCCGAAGCGCGCGCGAAGATTCAAGTCGAGATGGAAGTCTCGCACGCCAGGATGATGTCACAGATGGTGGCCGTATTGACCGACGCGCAGCGAGCGCAACTCGCAGCCCGTCGCGAGCAGATGAGACAGCAGGGTCCGCCGCCACCGCCGCCACCAGGGCCCGGCGATCAGCCGTTCTAGCGAATCGACATCATGGGACGATAAGAGGCAATCGTCCCGCGATCGGCTCAACGAGTAGCGCGCAGACCCGATAATGCGCTCTCTCGTTGAGCCGTTTTTCATTTTGATACTGATGACGGACTTGTTCGGCCGGCGACGACAAGTGGTTGCGCTCTAAATGATGAAACAGTCTTAATTTGCAACGTGAAAATCGGGACACAAATCCCAATTACTGGTAACCATTCCCGCATGAACCTCGTCTTACCTTCCGAGGCAGCTTTCCGCCATTTATTCAACACCTTAAGGGAAAACCGAGAATGAAAAGTGTGGTTTTGATTCTGTTACTTTGCGCCACTTCGATTTTTGCGCAATCGGGCACGGGCGGGGTGAAAGGCCGCGTGTCTGATGAAACCGGTGCGCTGATCGTCGGGGCCACAGTTACGGCGACCGACGCGGGGGGCAAGACCAAGACTGCCGTCACAAACAACGATGGTAGCTACAGCCTCACGGGTTTGGCTCCGGGCAAATACACGCTGCTGGTCACGTCAACGGGCTTTGGCAACTTTGAAAACACGGAAGTGGAAATCGCCGCGGGACGCGCGGCTGAGTTGGACGTGACCTTGAAGATCACGATCGAGCAAAAGGTCGAAGTCAAAGCCAATGACTCGGGTGTCAGTACTGATCCTGAAAATAATGTCGGCGCGCTCGTACTGCGAGGAACCGATCTGGAATCGTTGCCGGACGATCCCGATGATTTGGCTGCAGCGCTGCAGGCGCTCGCTGGTCCGGCGGCAGGACCAAACGGGGGTCAGATTTATATCGACGGCTTCAGCGGTGGACGACTTCCCCCGCTGGCGTCGATTCGCGAGATCCGCATCAACGCAAATCCGTTTTCGGCTGAATACGATCGGCCCGGCCTCGGGCGCATCGAGATTCTCACCAAACCGGGCAGCGATCGTTATCGTGGTCAGGTAAGTTTCAATTTCAATAATCAGGCACTGAATGCGCGCAACCCCTTTGCGCCGACGCGGGCGCCGTACATGTCGCGTAATTTCAGTGGCAATTACGGCGGGCCGATTACGAAAAAGAAGTCATCGTTCTTCGTTGATTTCGAAAAACGCGACACCGACAACCAGGCAGTAATCAACGCGACCGTACTCGATCCGAATTTCAACATCGTCTCATTTGCAGATACCTTTCCGCTGCCGGCGCGCCGTTACAGTTTTAGTCCGCGCATCGACTACGCGCTCAATGCAAAGAACACGCTGGTGGGCCGTTACGAATACGAGCACTCTACCGGCACGACCGGCGTCGGCGGCTATTCGCTCGACACGCGGGCTTACCACACCTTCAGTACGCAACAAACTTTTCGGCTGACGGAAACAGCCATACTGAATAAGACGACCGTCAACGAGACGCGTTTTCAATTCAACCACGAAACGCGCGGAGACACGGCCGACAACTCAATTCCCACGGTCAACGTGCAGGAAGCTTTCACCGGCGGCGGCTCGCAAATCGGTAAAGCGGCGAACACTCAGAATCGATTTGAAATTACCAACATCACGTCGTTGGCGAAGGGCAATCATTCGATTAAGTTCGGCGCACGCATGCGCACCGTGGGCATTGACGATTTCTCGCCGAACAACTTCGGCGGCAGTTGGACATTCTCGGGCACCCGAACGCTTTCGAATCCGCAGGGTCTGACCAGCATCGAGGCGTATCAGATCACCGAACAAGGTCTGGCTACCGGATTGACGGCCGCGCAAATTCGCCTGCTGGGCGGTGGCGCGACGCAGTTTCAAATCGCGACCGGAAATCCCAAGGCGAATGTCACTCAATTCGATTTCGGCGGGTTTGCTCAGGACGATTGGAGATATCGGTCGAACCTGACACTAAGTTACGGACTGCGATATGAGAACCAGGACAACATCAGCAGCAACCTGAATTTTGCACCGCGGGTTGGCGTTGCCTGGGCGCCGGGACCGACGCCGCAGCACACGACGATTCGCGCCGGCTTCGGCATTTTCTATGATCGGGTCGGTGAAAACCTGACGATGAATACCATCCGCTTCGACGGTGAACGGCAGCAACAATTCACCGTGACGAACCTGGCGATTTTGAACACGTACCCGGTGGTGCCGAGCATCGATGCTTTGGAAGCTTTTAAGACTCCCGTAAATATTTATTCGAAGTCGCCCGACATTCGTGCGCCCTACACGATTCAGGGCATCACCAGCATCGAGCATGCATTGCCGTACAACCTGCGGACCAGCGTTACCT
>DATANL010000493.1:0-5142 GCA_036266295.1 Pyrinomonadaceae bacterium
GATCCCCACCGATAAATCGGTGGGCTATTTTCAGTCGTCGGCTTCGCCGACTTTTTGGGCAAAGCCGAATCCATGCAACTCTGAAAGAGTTCGCGAATTGATCAAACCTGGCCTTCGCCACAACCCTTTCAGGGTTGGCCCAAAATTCACGTTCGGTTTCCCAGGGTAGCGCGCTAAGCCGCGCGCAACCCTGGGCTGGGAGCTGGCAAACGCCTTCGGCGTTTCTGGCCTCGTCGTTAACGGCCGCTGATTCCGTCAAGTAGATATCTCCCTCTATGAACCACCGCGTCGTTGATTTCCACCTCTCTGACTTCTAACATCTCGCGCAAATGCGGGCGCCTATCTTTCAGATCGATGCTTTTACTACGCGGCGGTTCGGCGGGAACCCGGCGGCGGTGATGGTGCTGACGGAGTTTCCGGCTGATGAATTGATGCAGGCTATAGCCGCAGAAAATAATCTGGCCGAGACGGCTTTTCTGGTGCGCCATGGGGCGGACTATTGTCTCCGCTGGTTCACTCCGAAGGTTGAAGTGCCGCTTTGCGGGCATGCGACTTTGGCCAGCGCGGCGGTTGTGATGGAGCGGCTGGAACCTGCGCGGCGACGTGTCGTGTTCAAGTCACCGAGCGGCCCCCTCACCGTCAGCCGCACTGAGCACGGGTACCTGATGAACTTTCCCGCGCGGCCGTCTGCACCAATCACTGCGCCCGCGGAATTGTCCAAAGCACTCGGCGTAGAACCGCTCGAGGTCTGCGTGAACGAATTCAACTATCTGGCCCTGCTGACCGACGTGACGATGCTGCGAACGCTGACGCCGGATATGCCGGCGCTGGCGGGAATCGATCGTCCGGGTGTAATCGTCACGGCGCGTGGTTCTGAGCCATACGATTTTGTCAGCCGTTACTTCGCGCCGGCCAAAGGCATCCCGGAAGACCCGGTTACCGGCGCGGCGCATTGCATGCTGGCTTCGTTTTGGGCGGGACGTTTAGGTAAGAGTGAGTTTCGGGCTTACCAGGCGTCAGCACGCGGCGGAGAGATCGTCTGTCGTCTGGTGGGTGAGCGGGTCGAGTTGGAGGGGAGCTGCGTGTTTTATTTGGAAGGGGAAGCTCTGCTCTAGTCAGGGGCGTGGTGGCGGGAGTCCGAAAAGCATATTTGCCATTGGTCATTTGGCATTTATCATTTGGTCATTGAAGAACCATCACTCATTACTCATCACTCACCGCTCATCACGCATAAGCATGTGAAAAGGTAGGCGAGAGGCCGCGACGGTAGTATCATTCGTTCATGACTGAACTTACGCTCACAACGGTGTTTGAAGAGGCAGAAGAAGGCGGATATATCGGATATGTCGCAGAGTTGCCGGGCGCTAATACGCAAGGTGAGACTTTGGAAGAGACGCGCGAGAATCTCGCCGAGGCGATTCAGTTAATTCTCGAAGCGAATCGGGAGCAATTTGAAAGACAACTCCAACCGGGTTCCAAAGTGAAGCGCGAACAGTTAGTCCTGCGCGCGGCGTAATCATGAAACGCGCCGACCTCATTCGGCATATCGAATCCCACGGCTGTCTCTTCGTTCGCGAGGGCGCCAAACACACGGTCTATCGCAATCCTGCAAACGGTCAATCATCGACTATCCCTCGCCATCGGGAAATCAAGAACCACCTGGCCAGCAAGATTTGTGATGATTTGGGGATCAGTCGGCCAGCGTAGGGCAAGATCATAAGCGGGCAGGAGAAAAGATTATTGGTCATTGGCCATTTATCATTTGTGATTGAAGAACACCCATCACCTATCACTCATAACTCATCACTCATAACTCATAACTCATAACTCATAACTATTCGAGTTTCATCACCACCGAACCGGTAAGAAACGGATTGCTGAACTCGGCGCGGTCGCCGGCCTTCTTTCCGGGGATTAGAAACAGACGCGCGGACAGGGGCTTGCGCAGTTTGTATGAGAGGGCGGCGACGTCGGTGATCAGTCCGGTCAGGTCCTTTACGGACGTGTCGCCGGGCAGCGGAACTACGTCGAGGCCGGTGCCGCAGACGCTCGAGTAGAGCAGCAGTTCGCGCACGGTGTAGCGATTTTCGGCGGCGCGCGTCGCCAGCACGGGGTCTTCGAGCACCGGCAACATCAAACCCGAATAGCCCACGAGTTTGATCTTTAAGCTTTTCAAAACTTCGGTGATGGCGGCGCAGGCCATCAGCGTCGACGAAGCGCCGAAGGGCGCGTGCGAGAGTGCTTCGATAGCGGCGCCGATGCTCGCGTCTTTCGAGGGCGCGGGAGACGCATCGATGCCGTAGTATTCCCGATCCTCTGCACGCGAAACTTGTTCGGCGATCCTTTCTACCGTGCCCAGTTCGGACTCGAGCAGTTTAAATAATCGCTCCTGCGCGTCCGGGACATCCTTCGCTCCTTCGAATGCCTGCTTCAAGAGCGGCGGCGTTTCCAAACCGAGAGTGAAACCGGCGGGGCCGCGATGGTAGGCGACGGGAAAGAATGGTCCAGGCGTGACGTTGGCGGCCGCGGCGAAGCGGAAGTTGGCTTCGCCGCCGGGAATGGCTTTGCTGAGAGCGACGATTGTTTCAGCGGCGGTGATGGCGGTCTGCGTGTGGACGCCGCGCTCGGAAGCGACGGTGACGCTGAAGCTGATGTTCTTTGTCTGCTGGACCAGTTGCGTGGCCCACGCGGAAAATTCCGTGTCGTGGCGATCGGCGGTGATGACCGGGCCGATGCTGAGGATGACGTTCTTTGCCGACAGAACGTCGTCGATCCGCTTGAGGTCGGCGATCGCATCTGTGCGCGACTTGCCGTTGAGATACTGCCCCAACGGCTGGGTGGCGATGCGGACGGTTTGAATCTCGAAGCCGGCGTCTTCAAATTTCTTGCGCGCGTGCTGGAGAAATTCGATGGCCGATTCGATGGTCTTCAGATCAGTGGTGCTTTCGAGATTGACGCCGGCGGTGATTGTGCGAATGCGGAATTTATGTTTTGCCGCAGCGGGTTTTATTTGGATGATTCTGTTTTCGTTTGCCCGGGTGGCAATTGAAGAGGAAAGCAAAACGAGAAGCAGAGCGGTAGTTAGCAATTGTCGCATCGTCGTCATTTTAAGAGTCACCTGTTAGCGCAGATCTAATCGCCGCGGCCCGTCTGGAGATTCAAGGCGCGTAAGGCCGGCATCTAATATTAGGATGGATTCGATAAATGTGGCAGTTTCGATGGATTGAGTGAAAGCGGCTCGGCTCTTAAAAAGAGAATGCTGCACCTTCGGGCGCTTCACTTCATTAATCAATCTGATCCATAGCGCGAAGCGCGACAGAGTAATAGCCCCAGGCGAGTGTACACGAGCCTGGGGACACCGTCCGTGAGTTCGGCTGAGCCTGCGTAGCTGGCGATACAGTCAACAAGGAGCGCGCTCGTTTGTCGCAACACGATGTGTTAGAGGAGGTTCGGATATGACATCGTGAGTCTTTCGCCTGCTATCGCAGGCTCAATAATCTCTTCTACGGTTTCCGCAGGCTCGCGTTGCTCGCCTGCGGCTATTACTCTAACGCGCTTCGCGCTTCTGTTTCAGCCTTTCAGGCGACTGGAGCCCAACCGTCTCGGTTGCCCTTATTAGAGATGCAAGCGAGGACGCTTGCGCTCCAGTCAAAGCAAACGCGGCTCGTCATTTTCCAAGATCGCTAATCAACACGGCGTCGCGGGTTGAACTGCCGCGGGTACAGACCAGCGTTTTTCCGTCGCGCGTCCACGCAAAGCCATTCATCAAACCATCTTTGAACTGCGTGATCTGTTTCGGCTCGCCACCGTCGACGGGCTGACTCCAGATGTTCGTGACGTTGTTATTGGTCGACGTGTAGTAAATCGCTTTTCCGTCAGGCGACCATTGCGCGAGTGTCTGAGTTCTGCTCCCTTCGCGAAAACTTAAAACCCTGGTCGGCTCACCGCCTTCGAAAGGAATGATCGCAATCCGATTTGGCGGCGCAAACGCATCCGGCGGCCTCTTCATAGGCCGGCGATTCGAGAAAAGTTCCGTCGCGCCCGTCCGATGACATGAGTGATTCCACTTCCTGGCGAATGAGATCGTCGCCGCCACTGGCCTCAGCGACAAACGCGGCGCTCAGCCGGTACGCGATTGAGCGCCGCCTGAAAAATCTCTTTCACTTTTTGCCAGCGTTCCGGTGTCATAACTTTTCTGGTTTTGGCCTCCATATTGAACGCGCAACCTCGGCAACTATCCCCTCAAGAATCTAATCCAATTTTCGCCGCAGCCAGGCGCGCGCCATTTTCCAGTCACGTTCGACGGTGGCATGACCGATAGCCATCACCTCCGCTGTCTCTTCGATTGAGAGGCCCCCGAAATATCGCAACTCGACAATGCGCTCCTGCTGAGCATCGAACGTCTTCAATTCTTCCAGCGCTTCGTGCAGCGCCAGCAGATCCAAATCAGGTTTCTCGCCCAACTGTCCGGCACTGGTAATCGAAAGACGCTCCTGGCTCGGTCCTCCGCGTTTCGCCGCCTGATGCTGGCGCGCGTGGTCGACCAGTATGCGACGCATTAACTGCGCGGCCACGCCGTAAAAGTGTGCGCGGTTTTGCCAACGCGCGCTCTTCTGATCAATTAACTTGAGATAGGCCTCGTTGACCAGCGCGGTCGGTTGCAGCGTGTGGTTCTGCCGTTCGCGCCGAAGATAGTTGCTCGCCAGCCGCCGTAGTTCGCTGTAGACGAGCGGCATCAATTTATCGAGCGCGGCCTGATCGCCCTCGCCCCATTTCACCAGTAATTGAGAGACATTTTCGGGGGGAGACATGGTGATCGTTTGAAAGATAAATCGTTCCGTTGCGTTTAGAAGCGGGACTTGTCCCGCCCGTGACGTGAAGCGGCGGACAAGTCCGCCGTCTAAACAACGCTAGTTACTCTTTCGTGGGCTCACCGAGCGGCGAGATTCTACAACAGCGAACCAGATTCGAAAAAAGTTTTCCGGCGTAGTGAGGGAGTTTCCCAAAAAGTCGGCGAAGCCGACGACTGAAAATAGCCCACCGATTTATCGGTGGGGATCAGCGCGATCACAAGCGACAGTCCGTGAAACGGACGGCTGATCCGCACTGCGTTGCCTGCGGAGGATTTATCAGTCGTCCGCT
>DATANL010000494.1:0-5093 GCA_036266295.1 Pyrinomonadaceae bacterium
ATCTTTTCAACATGCGGAAGTTGATCGATCAGTACTCAGCCGACAAAGGCAAGCTGCCGCAATCGCTCGATGATTTGGTGTCGGCGGGCTACATGCGCGAAGTGCCAAGGGACCCGATTACCGACAATAAGGACTGGACCATTGCGACGGGCGAAGATCCTTATTCCACCGAAGGCGGCACCGGCGTCACCGACGTGCACAGTTCGTCCAGCGAAGTCTCAACCGAAGGAACGCCGTACAGCGAATGGTAGAGTCAGTGGGCAGTGGTCAGTGGCCAGTGGCCAGTGGGCAGCGATATTGAATGGATTTTAACAACCGACCACTGATCACTGATCACTGACCACTAGCCACTGACCACTGACCACTGACCACTGATTCACCGACCACTGATTCATGCCAAGTCCGATTCACAAACTCGTGCGGCCCCGCTTGCCCTCGGCGGCGGTTGGTCTGGAAAGCACGCTTGCTTCAATTGTCCAGCTTGATCGCGCGCGCGGCGGCTTTGTCATCAGACGGGCGGCATCCGTTAACCTGTCTCCCGAACTCATCGAAGCGAGCTTCGATCGGCCGAACATCGTTCATCCGGGCGAAGTCCTGCGCGCTCTGAACGATCTGGCTGCCAGCGCCGGACTCTTGCGACAACGCAAATTTTCTGCGTGCTTGCCCGAGGCCGCGACGCGTTCCGCAGTCATCACCATTGAAGGATCCCCTGCCTCTCGCCGCGAAGCTGAAGAAGTTTTCGAGTGGAAGGTCGAGCGCAGCTTTGGCGCGCCGTCGTCAGAGTTGCGCGTTTCCCGCGAGCCGATGACGCCCGATGCGCAGAAGCAGACACGATACCTGGTTAATGCGGTGCGGCATGAAGTGCTGGCCGAGTACGAAGCTTTGTTCCGATCGCTGAAATGGCACGTGGGCTTGATTCTGCCGCGCCACGCGGGCGAAGAGCAGTGGCTGCGCAACGGGAAAAGCGGGGACGGATTGTTATTGTCGGCCCACGACGAAGGATTTACTGCGGTGTTAATGCGCGGTGAAAAACCTCTGGCCGTGCGCACGGTTTTCTGCGACGTCAGCGAACGCGAAGACGAATTGCACCGCATCCTTCTGTTTTATCGAGATCGTGTAAGCACGCCCGGCGAAGCCAAGTCAGTCGATCGATTGCTGGTGATTGGCGAACGCGTTGACAAAAATCGGGTGGTGGAAATAGCCCGCGAAGCGTTTGGCGCTGAACTGAAAGCCTTAAGCGCCAATGACGTCGGACTCACCGTGCCGAGCAATACTCTCGATTTTGATGCGCTGGCAGCGCCCGCGGGACTCGCGCGGCTGGCCTGGTGAGGATTAACGCAAACTGCTGGTTTGCGGCACAATCCAACAGATTGCATCAACAAATCCGTCCGCAACGAACTGCGGAAATGTCTTCTTATCTGAAACTTTAACCTTGCCACGCGCGTAAAATCGCACAACTGGCCTATGAGTACTGCCGCGTCAACGATGAAATTCGCCGGGCTCGCTGATTACGAACTGGTGCAGACCGCGGTCGCCGGGCGCGAAGCTTCATTCGAGGAATTGGTCCGGCGTTACCAGCGACCGATTGCGGCGTATGTTTATCGCATGGTGGGCGACTATGACTCGGCGCTCGATTTAACGCAGGAAGTCTTCATCAAAGTCTACAACTCGCTCAATCGTTACCGGTCGGAATTCAAGTTCTCAACCTGGATTTACAAAATCGCTCACAACGCGGCCATCGATCACCTGCGGCGGCACGCGGTGCGCGAGCAAACCCTGAGTGGCAGCGTCGAAGGCGAACGGCGCGAGATAACGATCGAGAGCAAGCGGCTCACGCCCGAACAGGAGAGCGAGCGAAAAGAGCGGCGCATGGAAATCGAATCGGTAGTGCAACTCCTGCAGCCTGCATATCGCGAGCTGATCGTCCTCAGACATTCTCACGACCTGAGCTATGACGAAATCGCGGAAGTGACCGGCCTGCCCCTGGGCACAGTCAAGAATCGTCTGTTTCGCGCCCGCGAGGCGATGCGCGATTTGCTGGTCCAGAGAGGAATCGACGGCGTGTGAGCCAACGGATGAACGACGCTCAAATCAAATGCGAACTGGAAGATGTCGCCGCTTACCTGGATGGTGAGCTCGATGGCCCCGCGCTGGTTCAGTTCGAGGAACACGTGAAGCAGTGTCGGGAATGTGCGACTGAGCTACGCGCCCAGCGGCAGTTACTTTGCACGCTCGACGTGGCTTTCAATCAATCAAAAGGGTTCGACCTGCCGATTAATTTTTCCCGCGTGGTAACTGCGCGGGCCGAAAATGATTTGGCCGGCATGCGTAATGGTCGTGAGCGAAAGCGGGCCATTCAATTGTGCCTGGTGCTTGCCCTGGTTTCATTTGGCTTGCTGGGTGCGGCTACGCGCGCGATTGTTTTCGATCCGCTGCGCTCGTCTCTGCGGGTGGTGCGGGTGCTGTCCGATCTATTGTGGCAGGTAGTTTCTGATGCAGTCTCAGCAGCGTCCGTCTTCGCCCGCGTCATTGGGCGCGCGATGTTGGATACGCAACCCGGATCTCGTCTGCTGCTGGTCTTCGCATTTATCCTGTCGGTTTCCTGCCTGTCTTTCCTAATCGTCAGATATCGGCGTGCGCAAATCATTGAATAGGAGTTGTCCCGTTCAATGACTGCTGCTCACGTTCTACCCTCCTTTACCGATCAGATCGTGGTGGAAGCGCCGCAGTGCTTACGGCGAGCACTCGCGCTTTCGGGCTTGCTGCTGTTTCTCATCGTGGCGGCGGCCGGCCAACCGGTCACGGTGCAACATCCGATTGATCCGCAAGCGCGGGTCATCGACGGCGTGGTTAATTCGACCGTGTTCGGGATGGGCCAATCGATTCGGATCACCGGGACCGTCAAAGAAGGCGCGATGGCGTTTGGTGGCGACGTGATCGTCGAAGGCGCGGTCGAAGGCGACGTGGCGGCGATTGGCGGATCCGTCATTCAACAGCCGGGCGCTCGGATTGGCGGCGACGTAATCGTGCTCGGCGGAATTTATCATCACGATCAAGAGGGCCGGGATCGCGATCCGAAAACCGTCACGATCATGTACGCCGGCTATGAAGATCAACTCCGGCAGGTGATGCGCGATCCGTTCAGCGTGCTCCATCCGCAGTTATCGGCGGTCTTCTTTGGAACCCGTCTGTTGGCGATTCTAATTTGGTTCGTGGTGTCGCTGGCGGTAACTTCCGTCATGCCGAACACGATCAGCCGCGCCGTCACGCGATTACAATTGACCAGCATCCGCGTGGCCGTAATCGGTCTGGTCGGGGCGGTCGCCATCACTCTGGGAGTCTTGGGTAGTCTGTGGCTGCTGCCTTCGATTCTGAGCGCGGCCATTGCAATTCTAGGTCTGTTACTGGCCATTGTCGCTACGGTCTTTGGTCGCGTCGTAATCATCGTGACCACGGGCAGATGGTTGCAGCGGAAATTGTCGACCCAACTGAAGTCCGAGTCGGTTATGCTCTTGCTGGGCGTGACGTTCTGGATTGTGTGGTCCTCGATTCCTTATATTTGGCCTTTCGTCCAGGCGGGTTTGCTGGTCGCCAGTCTTGGTCTCGCTTTGACCGCGCGCTATCGCGTGGGGTGGAAAATGAACGAGCGGGTCCGAGCTTGACGCGACTGCCTTATGTCGCAGGCATTCAAGAGAGTGGAAGAGACGGAGCTGACAGATGATGTTCTGGTCGCTGCGGCTGCGACTGGTGACGAAGGCGCGTTCGAGCAATTGTTCGAGCGGCATCGCCGGCAGGTAGCGCGTGTGGCGGGACGTTTCTTTGCGCAGCGAGAACAGATCGAAGAGATCATCCAGGACAGCTTCACCAAAGCATACTTCGCGCTCGGCAGTTACCACGGAACCCACGCGGCCTCATTCAAAGCGTGGCTGGCGCAAATCGCAATCAACTGCTGTTACGATCAACTGCGGCGCGTGCGGCGTCGTCCCGAGCAGGGCTTTGGCGATATCGAAGAGAGTGAAGCGCAGGAATTTGCGGCGCAAATGCGCTCGCCTCCCAGGGACGTCGAGACGGAACTGGTGTCGCGTGATTTGGCGGCAAAGCTCTTATCGCGGTTGAGTGCGGATGATCGTTTGGTGCTGACCCTGCTCGACGTGGAAGGCTTTTCAGTGGCGGAAATCGCCGAAGTTACCAAATGGTCGATATCCAAAGTGAAGGTGCGTGCGCATCGGGCCCGGGCGAATCTGAGGCGGGTGTTGCAGCGCTATTTGTAAGCGAAAACGGCTGGAAACTGGGGGAGAATTCTTGTAACTTTACCCGGTTTTTAATCGTCTTTTGGTGGTGAGCGCGGTAAACTGAGGCCGCAGGAGAAGTTCCGATGTTCAAATCGAATAGCCCCCAAACCGAAGAACTGGATCGAGTCGCAAAACTCGTGCTAAAGGCCGCCAGCGCCAGCGAATCGGACATCGAGGCCGCGTCGTCGTCACCATTTCTATTTACCCGCATTCGCGCCTCGATAAAGGAAGGCCCCGAACAGGACTCGCGCGGCTGGCTGTCGCTTATCCAGGTAGCGTGGCGCGCCGTTCCGGCGATGGCCCTGGTCGCGATCATGGCTGCTGGCCTCACCGTCTGGTCAACCCAGACGGCGCCCGTGCCGGTCGCCCAGACGGACGATGAGCCGCTGATTGGCGCGCTGGATCCTGGCGTCGAACGGACTGTGCTGGCGAGCCGCAACGGACCGTCGCGCGAAGAAGTATTCAATATCATCGTCGAACGAAATTACGAGGCGAACTCGAAATGATAAAGCAAGGTAACACTACATTGAAGGTCTGGCTCGTACTGGTGGTGGTCTTTATGCTCGGATCGCTGACCGGCGGTGCGGTCACCGGTTTCTATCGGGCGATTACTCGTCCGGAACGCAATGCTCCGCGCGATAAGATGGAGAAATTGCGCCGCGACTTGAGTCTGACTGACGATCAAGTGAAATCCGTCAGCGCTATTCTGGATGAAACCAAGAACGAGTATAAGGCGCTACGAACAGAATTGAAGCCCCGGTTCGAGGAACCCAGACAGAAGGCGCGCGGGCGAATTCGTGC
>DATANL010000495.1:0-6252 GCA_036266295.1 Pyrinomonadaceae bacterium
TCCTCGCTCGCCGAGAAAAATGGCCTGAAGATTGTTGCCGCCTCGACCCACCCGATTTCGCACTGGAAGGATCAGACGGTTTTTGAGGATGAGCGATACGAACTGCTGGTCGAAGAGCTGCAAAGCGTGGCCCGTTCGCTCTTGATCTTTGGGTTGCACGTTCACGTTGGAGTTGCCGATCCCGAGCGGCGGATTCACATCATGAATGCCGCGCGATATTTTCTACCGCACGTGCTTGCGCTTTCGACTTCCTCGCCGTTTTGGCTGGGCCAGAACACCGGGCTCAAGTCATACCGGACCGAGGTCTTCAAAAAGTTTCCGCGCACGGACATTCCCGATCACTTCGACTCGTACAGCGGATTCCAGCGATACATTGACTTGCTGATTAAGACCAACTGCATTAACGACGGCAAGAAGATCTGGTGGGATTTGCGGCCGCATCCATTCTTTCCGACTCTGGAATTTCGCATTTGCGACATTCCCACGCGCGTGGATGACACGGTGGCCATCGCCGCGCTGTTCCAGGCGATCGTGGCCAGACTCACCGGGTTGATCGAGAAGAACCTGGGCTTTCGTCTGTATCGGCGCATGCTGATCCAGGAGAACAAGTGGCGCGCCGTGCGTTGGGGACTCGACGGCATGATGATCGACTTCGGCAAGAACAAAGAAGTGCCGACGCGAGATTTGGTGCGCGAGCTTTTGGATTTCGTCGATCCCGTGCTCGACGAACTCGGCTCGCGCAAAGAACTCGAGCACATCCACACGATTCTCGAACGCGGCACGTCGGCAGACGAGCAACTCCGCGTCTTTCAGGAAACGAACGATTTGAAAGCGGTTGTCGATCGATTGATTGAACTGACTGCGGAGAACGTTCCGAAGAACGTGGACCTGACCGTGGGTAAAGCGACGGTGGCGCCGTCGACCATTGCGAAGTAGTTCTAGTCTTCGCTTACTCATCTGAACGTGATTTCGGTCTACGGTAGGTTTCTTGTATTACCTCAGGCTTTGCGAAATTGAATTGCAGATCCTCGTCGATCGTTATTTCAAACAAACGCTCGTTCACTCTGTTATGTCTAACAGCCGTCGTCGCACGGCTTCTTGCTTTCCGCAAACTGTTTGGCTTTCATTGCGAATCGCTATGGATCACTTCTTTCGTCTTGAAGAAGAGGTGGATTGTGTTGGAACTTTGATTAGAAAGCGTAAGGCTTTGTTCACTGAGTCCGCATCCGGGAACGCCTTCTGAACGTCAGGTTCAAGGCGAACGACGTTGCTGAAACCTTTTCTGCCGGGACCCAGTCTTCTTACTCTTAGCGATTTGAGATCGTACTCGGGCCTTAGTTCATCATTAGTGGACGGTTTGACCTTCTTCATAAGCCTTTCGCTCTACGTCTGTTACCCTTCGAGCGTTAATTAATCGAATGTGATTGGCGCCTTCCGTGTAAGAGACTATTAACAGGCGACCGCGTTTCGACTCACCAATGATAATATAACGATGCTCATCAATGGAATGATCTGGATCGTAGAAATCAACATACAGAGGGTCATCGAAGACCGTCTTAGCCTCATGAAAAGAAACTTTATGCTTTTTTAAGTTAGCCGCGGCCTTTCGTTCATTCCATTCAAAACCCATCGAAGCCCTCTATTGCGAGACCTTTCGAGTTCGTCTCGCCAGATAATACTGCCACAACATCCGCGCTGCCACAGATCGATATGGCCGCCACGCTTCCGCTGTCTTCGCAAGCTCAACGAACGAGGGACGATGATCCAGTTTGTGAAGTTTCTTCACCGCAGTCGCCAGAGCAATATCACCGTCGGGCCACACATCCGGCCGGCGCAGGGCCATCAGCAGATAAATATTTGCAGTCCATGGACCGACGCCTTTGATTCTTGTCAGCACTGCGTGCGCCTCTTCATCGCTCAGCCGGCTGATGAATTTCAGTTCATTGTTGGTAAACGCCTCGGCTACCTGGATTGCATAGTGTGCTTTCTGGCGGGTCATGCCCAGCGAGCGCAAGTAGAGTTCGCCGCGTTCAATGAAGGTCGCCGGATCGAACGGATCGATATTCGCGCGCAGCCGTTCGTACATGGCCCGCGCCGAGACGAGCGAAACTTGTTGTTCGAGGACGATGCGAAGCAGGGTATTGAAGCCGGGACGGCGTCCCCACATCGGCGGAGGTCCGTGGCTCTGGTGAATTGAGCGCAGATGTCTGTCGCGGGCAGCCAGAAATCCGGCCGCCGCGGACAGACTTTCGTTTGTAAGAATTGTCAGAGCGATTAATGCGCCAGCGCGAGCTTCAGGAAATTTTCGAAAAGCAGCCGGCCGTCGCGCGATTCGTTGGGATGTTCCCAGCGGGTCGGATTTGAATGCCAGTCTTCGAAAGATTTTTCCAGATGAAACTGGACTGAATAGATCAGCTGATTGTCCGTGCGCTTCACCATCATTTGATTGTGGCAAAGGTACGAGCGCGCCAGCAGTTCGAAACCGTCCGGCACTGTATCGAGTTGCAATCCGTGATTTTGCCACACTCGCAGGATGCGGCCTTCGCGCGTGTAATCCTGCCAGACGCGCGAGTCGGGATTGTCGATTCCCTGGAAGATCGGATCCTCGGGCTCGACGATGCGCACGAAACGGTACTGGTATTCAGTGACTCGATTCGTGCGGCGTTTTTCCTGTTCTTGCTGGTCGAGGGTGAGCACGCGAGCGCCAAAGCTCAATCCGATTAACTGGTGACCACCGCAGATCCCCAGCACGGGCGTCTGTGTGTGGTGGATGAATTCGGAGAATCCGGCCAGCAGTTCGGGCTTGTAGTAATCGAAATCGCGCAGCGTGCCGCTTAACACAATCGCGTCCGGTTGAAAATCTTCGACCGCAGCCGGCAATTCGCTGATGTGAGCAATCCTGGTTACCGGG
The DNA here is from genome assembly GCA_036266295.1 of Pyrinomonadaceae bacterium. GTDB lineage: Bacteria > Acidobacteriota > Blastocatellia > Pyrinomonadales > Pyrinomonadaceae > UBA11740. The sequence continues at coordinate 2,912 of DATANL010000495.1, forward strand.
TCTTTCACCAACCGCGAGATGTTCGTCTCGATGTTCTGCAGCGCGAGCGCAGCAATCTGCCGCTCGATCCTGAGTTGCGCCTTTACGTTTTTCCCGAGTTCCGCAAACGCTATTTCCGACAAATCGTTTTCGTCGCGCAAGAGGTTGTCAACCACGAGCACGCGTTCACGCTCGATCGTCTTCTCGATCGATTCGTAACGACAGAAGGGATGTTGTTGGAAAGGGAAGGGAAGAGCCTCCGTTGATTCCGATGCGCCTGGGTTCATTTCAAAATCCACAATCAATTAGCGGCGAAAAGCGAAAGCGTCGAAAACGAAGAGAAGACAAATCGTTTCGCGTTGACTGCGTTATCTCACTTTATGCTTTTTGCGCCTTTTTGTGGCTCCGTCCTTTGCTTCGTGCTTTGCTTAAATTGCGGAACGCTTGGGCCCGCGCCCGCGTCCGCGATCTCATCACGTACTTTAGCAATTATCTGTCGCCGAACGCGAGCGCGGAACGTGTGATCACGTCCCGAAGTGATCTCATCTGAAACCAACAGCATGCGGTGCCAGGAACTCTCGAGTTCGTCGGCGATGAGTGAAATTCGAGTGATGTCGTAAGGCACGGCTACCCGTTGGCAACCGATGCGCGCGAACACCGACAAGTAACGAGCGGTCGCGAGATCAGGACAGAGCATTCGCCGGCGCCCGGCTTTCAATTCGATTCCCAGCAGCGTGTGCTCAATCTCGACCCTGGCGTTCTGCGGCAGCTTCGGGAACTCGTATGCACGCGTCCGCGATTTCAACACACGCTCGACATAGACCTGCGGCAACCATGAATGGTTGAGCGCATTTTTTATTTGATCGAGATGCTCAGAGGCGCGAGTCATAACCCGGCAAGTCAGCGCATGCGAACGGCAATCGTGGGCTTGGCCTGGAACGCGCTGAAGACGCGACCGGGAAACAGGCCCAGATAAAACACGCCGAGGATGGTCAGCACCAGCGCGATAGCGACACTTGCGGGTATGCGCGGCAATTCCCATGTGCCGGTTCGTTCACGGAAAAACATCACGACGATCAGCCGCAGATAGTAGTACGCCGAGATGGCAGTGTTCAGCACGCCGACGACGACCAGCCAGGTGTAGCCCTGCTTCAATGCGGAACTGAACACAAATATTTTGCCCATGAAGCCCGCGGTCAGCGGCATGCCCAACAGACTTAAGAGGAAGAGCGAAAGCGAAAACGCGAGCACGGGCGAAGCAAATCCGATCCCGTTGTAGTCGTCGACCGCAGTTCGCTGATCTCCGCGGCGGGCAATGAGCGTGACCACCGCAAATGCTCCCATGTTCATGATCGCGTAGGTCAGCAGATAGAACGCCACGGCCGAAAGCGCGGCACTTCTATCTTCCGGCGTCGTCGCTGCCCCCGCAGCCACGAATCCGACGAGCGCATAACCGGCATGAGCGATGGACGAGTAAGCGAGCATACGCTTGACGTTGTTCTGCACAATCGCGACGACGTTGCCGATCGTCATGGTCAGCACGGCCATGACTGCCAAGGCCCCGAGCCAGGCCTGGTGAGCGTAACTGCTGGTGCTGACGACGGCCGTCGCCAGCGGGAACCCGAACACGAACACGCGCATGAATGACGCAAACCCGGCCGCTTTCGGGCCGGCGGCCATGAAAGCCGTCACCGGCGTGGGCGCGCCTTCGTAGACGTCGGGGGTCCACACATGAAAAGGAGCAGTCGCGATTTTGAATCCAAATCCGACCAGCAACATCGCGGCGCCCGCGAGGAGCAGCGGCGGATAGAGCGATTGATCGAGACGCGACGCAATCCTGGCGATGTTCGTTGTGCCCGGCGACGTAGCGGTGGCAGTTGCGCCGTAAATCAAAGCGATGCCGTAAAGCAAGAACGCCGAGGCGAACGAACCGAGGATGAAGTACTTCAAAGACGATTCGTTTGAGCGAATGTCGGTGCGGCGAAATCCTGCCAGCACATACGTGGCGATCGAGAGGATTTCCAATCCCAGAAAAACAATCACGAGGTCGCCGGCCGAAGCCATTAGCATCATGCCGCTCGTCGCAAACAAAAGCAGCGAATGAAATTCTCCGGCGGGCAACTTTTCGCTCTCGATCCAGATGCTGGAGATCAGGATGGTGAGCAGCGCCACGATCAGAAAGATGAGGGTGAAGCTCAGGCGCAGCTCGTCCAAAACGATCATGCCATTGAAGGCGCTGCGTTGCGCCGGCCACGCCGTCCAAAGCCAGACGGAGGCGATCAGCGCGGCGAACAAACTGATGATTGATAGAGAACCGGTCAGCCAGCGTTGGTCGCGGCGCACGAATGCGTCGACCATCATGACGATGACTCCAGCGACGCCGACGATAAGCTCTGGCGCGATCAGCGTCAGATTGATGTCGGGGGTAGCGGCCTGAAATAAGAACATAAGTCAGTTTTTCTGTAGGGGCAGGGCTGGTCCCTGCCCGCCGTCGTATTCGCGCGTCGTTTGTGTTGAGCGACGGGCGGGGACGAGCCCCGCCTCTACAGCCGGAGGCGAAAGGCCCAGCAATTTATTGAGACGGGCGCGGATATCTGCTTTGTAGTTCTCGGGTTGAGACTGCATGCCGAAGGTTGCCGGGCCGGCCACTTTCCCGTCTTTGTTCAGCATCACAATCATCGGCAAGCGCACCTTCTCAGCGAATTGCAGAAAGACCATTTGACCAGTGTCGCGCAGCACCGGAAACCCGAGCTTTCGCTCGCGCGCATAACGCTTGAGCTCGCCATTACTGACTTGCTCTGAGCGCTCGACGCTAACCCAGAAAAACTTCACGGGTCTGTCCCGGTATTCGTTGAGCACTTCGTTCAGTGCGCGCAGCTCAGTCGTGCAGGGGGCGCACCAGGTCGCGCCAAAAGAAACCAGCAGGATATTGCCGCGTTGCTCGGCCAGATCCACGATCTTTCCATCGAGGCCTTGCAGCTTCATGCTCGGATCGGCAGGCGGCATCTTCGCCTGGCCGAACGCGACAGTGCTTGCCAGCATTGAGAATGCGGCGACCAGCGCTAATTTGAATTGCGATCTGTTCATCTGTCTGCGACTGTCCGGGGCTGCGACGCGGCGGCAGCGGTTGATGTCTGGATCGGGCTCGGACTGACGACCTGCTGTGCGGCAGCTACGCTCGCGCGCGAACGATTCAGAAACGGCGCCGGATAAACTCCCATGAATAACATCAGCGCGAGCAGCGGCAGCACCAGTCCGATCTCGCGGGCGTTCAAATCTAATAGCCGCGCGTTCGCTTCGCTGGTCCTGGTCCCGAAGACCACGCGCTGCAGCATCCAAAGCATGTAGACCGCCGCCCAGAT
>DATANL010000496.1:0-3625 GCA_036266295.1 Pyrinomonadaceae bacterium
GAGAAGCATCGCTACGAAAAAGAGTGGCACATTCCGTTGGCCGCCAATTTCGCCGGCACGCGCGGATTGAAAGTTCTGGAGATCGGATGCGGCCTCGGCACTGACGGCGCGCAGTTCGCCCGCGCCGGAGCGGAATACACCGGCATTGATCTGACGGAAGCCGCGGTTGATTTAGCGCGACAGCGATTTGACTGTTCAGGATTGCGAGGTGACTTTCGCGTTAGTGACGCCGAGAAACTGGATTTCGCGGACGAGTCGTTTGACCTGGTCTACTCGCACGGCGTGCTTCATCACACGCCTGACATCGACGCTGCCGTGAGCGAGATTCACCGAGTGCTGAAACCGGGCGGCCGGGCAATGGTGATGCTGTATCATCGTGGCAGCTATAACTATCGGATTGGAATTCGCGTGTTGCGTCGCGCGGGCGCCGGCTTGTTGAAGAGCGAAAGCGGAATCAAGCTGGTCCACAAATTGACCGGCGAACCGATCGATTCACTGCGCGAACATGCGGCATCGTTGCGGAAAGCCAACGGAGATTTTTCGGCCGCGGAGCTGCTGAACCAGAGCACTGACGGCGCGGGCAATCCTCTAGCGCTGGTCTATTCGCGGCGTGAAGCACGTGATTTATTCAAACAGTTTCGTGAAGTCGAATTGCGCGCGTACTTCCTGAACAAGCGCTTCATACCGGTCGTTGGTAATCTGTTGCCGCGGGCGATCGAATCCGCTCTGGCCTCGCGTTGGGGCTGGCATTTGTGGATCTATGCGACGAAGTAGTTATCAGTTTTAAGTTTTCAGTTTTCAGTTTTCAGTTTTCAGTTTTCAGGCAGACCGCGAGCTTCTGAAAACTGAAAACTGGTTACTGAAAACTCGAATGCGAAGCATTCTCATCACCGGCGGCGCCGGATTCATCGGCTCGCACCTGGTCGATCGCTTGTTAGCGGAAGGCGATTGGCGCATCACCGTCGTCGATGACTTTAACGATTTCTACGACCCGGCGATCAAACGCGCGAACATCGAGCCATACTTTTCGAATTCAAACTTCAAACTGGTCGAAGCCGATATCCGCGATTTCTTTTCGCTCGAAGAGGTCTTTCACGAAGGCCGGTTCGACTGTGTAGTGCATCTCGCCGCGCGGGCCGGCGTGCGGCCGTCGCTCACCGAACCGCGACTGTACGTCGAGACAAATATCAACGGCACCACCAATCTTTTGGAGCTGGCCCGCCAACACCAAGTCAGGCAATTCGTTTTCGGATCGTCGTCTTCCGTTTACGGCGAAAACAAAAAGGTGCCGTTCAGTGAAGACGATCCAATTTTCAATCCAATCTCGCCTTATGCGGCGACCAAGGCGGCCGGCGAATTGATCTGCCACACGTACTCGCATCTCTACGATTTGCGCACTGTTTGTTTGCGGTTCTTCACCGTGTACGGGGCGCGGCAGAGACCGGACCTCGCCATCCATAAATTTGCGAAGCTGATCGATGCCGGCAAGTCGATCCCGGTGTTTGGCGACGGCACGACGCGCCGTGACTACACCTACGTCGATGACATCATCGGCGGCGTCCGCGCGGCCATCGACTACGATCAAAGTAAATATGAAGTCATAAACCTCGGCGAGTCGCGCACGGTCGAGTTGCGGGAACTGATTTCGCTGTTGGAAAACGCGCTGGGCCGCAAAGCGCAGATCGATCGACAGCCCACGCAACCCGGCGACGTGCCGCAAACCTTTGCCGATATTGAGAAGGCGCGGCGGCTGCTTGATTACCACCCGCAGACACAGATTGAAGACGGCATCGCACTGTTCGTTGATTGGTTTCAGAAACCCGACCGTTAGGGAGGGTGCCAAAGTTTAAGATGAGCAGATTCTTTTGCACCCTCCCTTACGGTCGGGTTTCTGCGGCCGCGCTGATCATCATTGGTGCGACCGGCATGGCCGCTTTTGGTCAGGGTCAGCGGCGGGCGGCCGGCATCATTTACTTCACGAACAATACGCCGGAGGACCTGCGCACTTTTCCGATTGAAATTCTCAGCGGCGCAAACAAGCGGCTGGCGACGGCCTATCCGGATGAGCACTTCCGGTTTGCGTTTGCAGGCCTTAGACCCGGCAAATATATTCTGCGACTAACATGGCCGAAACGTTGCGTGCTATCGTACAGATTGAATCTCAGCAAGCAGTCAATGGAGCAAATCAGGATCATCATGGACGCCGAGTGTGCTCATCACAATGGCGACATACGCGATCTGCCGCCAAGCTAATGCCCGCCCCAGGTAAATGAACGTTTACGATCAAGAAAACGAAGTTTTGACGGCGCCTGCCCGTCGCGCGACTGATCGCACTGAGGCGCCTGACATTTCAGTGTTCTTCCCTGTCTACAACGAAGAACCGAACCTCAGGCCGCTACATGAAAAGTTGAATGCGTCGCTCGCGCAGCTCGGCCGTTCGGCTGAAATTATTTACGTCGATGACGGGTCGACGGACGGCAGTCTGAATGTGCTCCGCGAGATCGCCGAGAACGATTTGCGCGTGCGAGTAATCGCGTTCCGCCGCAACTACGGACAGACGCCGGCGATGGCCGCCGGTATTCACGCCGCACGCGGCCGGGTGCTGATCCCGATGGATGCGGATCTGCAAAACGATCCCGCGGACATCGTGAGGCTGCTCGACAAACTCGATGAAGGATATGACGTTGTCTCGGGTTGGCGGAAAAACCGCCAAGACACTCTGATTACCCGCAAGATTCCTTCAAAGATGGCGAACTGGTTGATTTCGAAAATCGGCGGCGTGCCGCTGCACGATTACGGTTGTTCGCTCAAAGCTTATCGTCGCGAGTCGCTCGAAGACGTGCAACTCTACGGCGAGATGCACCGCTTTATTCCCATCTACGCTTCCTGGTCGGGCGCGCGCGTCACCGAAATTCCCGTCGAGCATCACGCGCGCACGATGGGCGCCTCGAAATACGGTTTGTCGCGCACCATCAAAGTCGTCTTCGACCTCATGACCATCAAGTTCATGGCGTCTTATCAGACCAAGCCGCTCTACATGTTCGGCTTCGCCGGATTAACGACGTTCGTTATTTCGTTTCTCTGTGCGGTGCTGGCTTTGCTGATGAAGTTCGCCAGTTGGCCGCACCACGCTGATTTTGTGCAGACGCCACTGCCGGTTCTGACGATGGTGATGCTGGTGCTCGGCGTCCAATTCTTCTTCATGGGACTGCTGGCCGAGATGCTGGTGCGCACCTATCACGAATCGCAATCGAAGCCGATCTATGCCGTGCGCGAGAGGATCGGATTCGATGAACTGTAGGGGCAGGGCTCGTCCCTGCCCGTGCTGGCCCAATGACATTCGACAAGCAGACTCACACACGTCGAAACAGCCTCCGGCTAAAGGGTTTTGATTATTCATGGCCTCGCATCTATTTCGTGACCATCAATGCCGCCAACCGACGACCAATCTTTGACGACTCCCGCGTCGCTTTGGCGACCATCAATGGCTTGAAGCAATTGCGAACACAACTTGGATTTACTGTTTATGTGTTTTGTCTGATGCCCGACCACTTCCACGCCTTAATCGGGCCCGGCACTTCGAACCAATCGCTTGGCAGAATCTGCGGAAGCTTAAAAAGTATCT
>DATANL010000497.1:0-13216 GCA_036266295.1 Pyrinomonadaceae bacterium
AGAGGGTAAGCGATGCGCATCGAACGTCGCGCCGGCTGCACTCGAAAGCGCGGCGGCCAGCTTCGCCTGATCGAACGCGGGTGATTTGGTTCCGGTGGCCGTGTCGACCATGATGAAGTCGGTGCCTTCAGCGGTTGTCACGCGATACCAAAATCGCGCATCGCCCTGCCAGTTCGGCCGCACGCCGGTGCGAAAGACGAGCGGGTTCGCGTTGTAGCCCATCCATTTTTCGGCGCGTTGGTAATCCTGCGCGGTAATCGCGGCAGGTTGTTGGGCGATGACTGAAGCGAACGATACGGTCATCAAGGTTAACGCCGTGAATAATTTCTTCATAGAAAAAGGCACTCTCCTTACGGCTAATCCGTTTAGAGGCGGCACTTGTGTCGCCGGCGCGCCGGACAAGTCCGGCGTCTAAACGATCCCAGATTTTTGATGTTGCAATATCACGTTCGGTGATAGCATACGCAGCCCTGATGCTGAAGCGCCCGACATTCTATGCGACGAGCTTGCTGTTCGTCATCTTGACGCTCTCGGCGACCGCGCCGGCGCAGTTCATCTCTGGTGACACTTACACCCGGTACGAGTTGCTCGCGCCCGAGACTCATCAATTCAAGATTTATTATGAAGTGACTGAGACGCGCGCCGGCTCGAAGTATCACTTCAATCAAATTCGCGAGGGCAGCGAAGCGTCAGATGAGTCGGTGATCGATCTGGCAACCGGTAAGCCGTTGAAATTCGAAGTTGTCACCGGCGCCCAGGCGAAAGTTGATTCGCCCAACGAAAATTTTCCAGCCGCGGCGCATTATATTCGGGTTTCGCTCGCGCATCCGGTGGCGAGCGGCGGCGAGTATCGACTCGCGATTATCAAGACATACAAAGACGACAAGAGTTATTACACCGAGGGCGACCAGATCGTTTACAAACGGCCGCTCGGCATTCCGCGCGACAGCGTAGTGCTGCCCGTTGGATACGAAATCGTTTCGTGTTCGGTGGCCACACAGGTTCTGCGCCAAGCGGACGGCCGGTTGAAGCTGGCGTTTGTGAATCCGGGGAGCGGCGGTCAACTGGAAGTGACGATTCGCGCGAAGAAATTAGGTCAGAACCGCCTGCGTTAGCGGGCGGGTTCTTGAGCGAGCATAGCTATGAAATTAGTCGTGCCACTTGTTATTGCGGGATTCATCATCGCAGCCAGAACCCACCCGCTGACGCAGGTGGTACTGATCTCTACAGCTCAATCTCAAAATCCGCTCAACGAACGCGCGTATCAGGATCGTGAGATCCTCTATGAATTGCTGGCGCCCGAGACTCACGCTTTTCGCATCACGCACGATTACACTGTGCGCAGGGCCGGCGAGAAGTATTACTTCAACGTCGTGCGCGCCGGCAGTCATGTAACCAATCCGGAAAGCATCGATCTCGACACCGGTGAGAAGCTGAAATTCGAGATCATCAGCGGCAAGCAGGCGAAGGACCGGAAGCTTCCGATCACTGAACAGCTCACGGACGAGAGTGAGATCGTCGTCACGTATCTCGCGCGTCCGCTCGAAGCCGGCGCCACCAATCGCATCCGTTTGGTGGAAACGTATGCGGATCCCAAAAGCTATTTTATCGACGGCGAAGAGTTGGTTTGGGATCGCACTTTCGGTCGCTTACGTAACACCGTCGTGTTGCCGGCCGGGTGGTATCTCATCGGTCTCGCATCGCCGGCGACCATCGAAACTCTCCGCGACGGCCGCGTTTCGGTTTATGTCGTAAACCCGAGAAATGATGACGTGCGCGTCTACCTGCGCGCGCGGAAGCGTCCGATAAAGTAGGGGCAGGGCTCGTCCCTGCCCGCTCTTGTTTTTCTTCGAGATGAACGGGGCAGGGACGAGCCCTGGGCCGGATTGTCTCAGGCAGAGCAAACCCACGATTTGGTTAGGTTTAAAATGACCGGGTGCGCGATTGTTCGCGGGCGCGACGCGGTTTCGAGAAAAATTGCTCAATCACGAGCGGACCGGGCGAACACGCTCAGGATGGACTAAGCTTCTGGCGCGTGGCACGTCCTTACATTATAATCTCGCCGCCTTTGACAGTTGATCTTTACCCGACATCACCGAACAAGGCTCCGTTGAATTTCTCCGACCGGAGGGAAGTATGTCCATGAGCAACTGCCGTATTCTCTATGTCGACGATCATGAAGACAGCGCCGAGATGTTAAAGCTGATGTTGTCGTCGGAAGACTACGAGGTTCAGATCGCCGCATCAGTTGAAGAGGCTTTGACGAAGGCGCAAGCGCAACAGTTCGATCTGTATATTTTGGATAAGCGTCTGCCCGATGGATCAGGCACCGACCTCTGCCGCAAGCTGAACCTGGTTACGCCGGGTGTCCCGTGTATCTTCTATACCGGCGATACGTATGAGATTCATCGGCAGGAAGCATTGGTCGCAGGCGCCCGCGCGTACGTGCCCAAGCCCGACGTCGAAGCACTTATCGAAACTGTGCATCGGCTGATGTCCGAACGCGAATGCGCTGCAGCTTAAGATAAAAGCTGATTGGTCCATTCTCCCGCCATTGTTTTGACCTCACATCGCAGTGGCAATAAGAAAATTTGATCGAGGAGTCCATCAGATGCGCCCCGTTTACCTTCAGCACCGTCTAATCGCCATTTTCACAATCATTTTGTGCTTTGCGTTTGCGTCGCTCGCGCTCGCTCAACCAGAGAGCCGGCCGCAAGCGACACCGACTGCGACGCCGCAAGCTTCACCGACGGCGCGACCGGCACCGACTCCGTCGGAAGAGGAGGCGCGGGGCCCGCGTGATCCGATGTCGTCGCCGACATTCAACGGGCTCAGGTTTCGATCGTTGGGACCGGCGTTTACGTCGGGACGCGTGATTGGCTTCGCGGTCGATCCGAACAATGCTGCGAAGTACTTTGTGGCTTCGGCCTCCGGCGGCGTTTGGCGGACGATCAATAACGGGAACACCTGGACGCCGGTTTTCGATCGTGAAGGTTCCTATTCGATCGGGGCGATCGAACTCGATAAGAAAAATCCGCTGACGGTTTGGGTGGGCACGGGCGAGAACAACAGCCAGCGCAGCGTCTCGTACGGCAACGGGCTTTATAAATCAGAAGACGGCGGCAAGACGTGGCGCAACGTCGGCTTGCGGACGTCCGAGCACATCGGCCGCATCGCGATCGATCCGAAAGATTCGAACATCGTTTACGTCGCGGCGCAGGGACCACTGTGGGGCCCGGGCGGAGATCGCGGGCTTTACAAAACGACCGATGGCGGCAAGACGTGGAACCAGATTCTGAAGATCAGCGAAAACACCGGCGTGACCGACGTCGTGATCGATCCCAACGATCCGAACACAGTTTACTGCGCCTCGTATCAAAGACGGCGGCACATGTTCACGTTGATTGACGGTGGCCCTGAGAGCGCGATTTACAAATCAACCGATGGCGGCGCGACCTGGAACAGATTGCGCGCGGGTTTGCCCGCCGGTGACATGGGGCGCATCGGTCTGGCGATTTCGCCGGTCGATTCAAATGTGATTTACGCGACGATCGAATCTGGTGATCGCCGTGGCGGCATCTTTCGTTCGGCCGATCGCGGCGGCAGTTGGGAACGCCGCAATGACTTTGACGCCGGCGCGATGTACTACGCGCGCGTCGTGGCCGATCCGAAAGACGTCGATCGCATTTACGTGATGAACGTTTTTCTCATGGTTTCCGACGACGGTGGCCGTACGCTGCGGCGGCTCGGCGAACGATCGAAGCACGTCGACAATCACGAGATCTGGGTCGATCCGGCGAACAACGATCATTATCTCGTCGGCTGCGACGGCGGTGTTTATGAAAGCTGGGACCGCGGTACGAACTGGTACTTCAAAGCCAACCTCCCGGTGACGCAGTTTTATGACATCACCACCGACAACGCGACGCCGTTCTATAACGTGTTCGGCGGCGCGCAGGACAATTACGCGTTTGGCGGTCCCTCGCGCACGCGCAACGCTTCGGGCATCGTCAATTCAGATTGGTTCGTTACCCAGGGCGGCGATGGATTTCGCACGCAAGTCGATCCTGAAGATCCGAATGTGATCTACGCCGAACTGCAGAACGGCAACATCGTGCGCGACGACAAGCGCACGGGCGAGCGCATGGGTATTCAGCCGCAACCCGGGCGCGGCGAAGATCCGGTTCGTTGGAACTGGGACTCGCCTTTCATCATCAGTCCGCACCTGCACACGCGACTTTATTTCGCCTCGAACAAGCTTTATCGCAGCGACGATCGCGGCGACAGTTGGAAAGTGATGAGCGGCGAGCTTTCGCGGGCGCTCGATCGCGACAAGCTGCCGGTCATGGGCAAAATCTGGAGCATGGACGCGGTCGCCAAGAACCAATCGACGGCTTTCTTCGGCAATGCTTCAGCACTGGCCGAGTCGCAGAAGAAAGAAGGCCTGATTTATGTCGGCACCGACGATGGTTTGATTCAGATTACCGAAGACGGCGGCAAGAGTTGGCGCAAGGTGGAGAAGATCGGCGATGTCCCTGAACTCGCCTATGTCAGCCGCATCGTTACTTCGAATCATGACGCGAACACTGTCTACGTCGCGTTCGAGAACCACCAGAACGCCGACTTCAAGCCTTATCTTTTCAAGAGCACCGATGCGGGGCGCACCTGGACTTCGATCAAATCGAATCTGCCGGCGAACTGGCCCGTCTGGTCCATCGCTGAAGATCACGTCAATAAGAACCTGATCTTCGCCGGCACTGAGTTCGGCTTGTTCTTCAGCGTCGATGGCGGTGCGAAGTGGATTCAGATGCGCGGTGGCCTGCCGACGATTCAGATTCGCGATCTCGTTATTCAGAAACGCGAGAACGATCTCGTGGTCGGGACCTTCGGACGCGGCATTTACATTCTCGATAACTATACGCCGCTTCGATCGATCACCCCGGACATGCTGAAGAACGACGGGCTGCTGCCGGTGAAGGACGCGCTGATGTACATCCAGGCCCAACCGCTCGGCGGTGGCGGGAAAAGTTTCCAGGGCGAAGGCTTTTTCACGGCTGAGAACCCGGCGTTTGGCGCCACTTTTACTTATTACCTGAAAGAAGAATTGAAGACGAAGAAGGCGCGCCGTCAGGAAGCCGAGCGCGCGGCGGCGCGAAGCGGTGGGAACGTCGCCCTACCGAGCGTGGCGGAACTGAGCGCCGAAGAAGAAGAGGAACCGCCCAGCATCATCTTCACGGTGACCGATGCGGCGGGTAAAGTGGTGCGTCGCCTGACCGGGCCAACCACGGCCGGCATTCAACGCGTAACCTGGGACCTGCGCTATCCGGCGCCGAACCTCGCGCCGCCACCGAATCCGGACGGTGACGATACTTTTGGTCCGCCTCCCGGTGGCCCATTGGTCATGCCGGGCACTTATAAAGTCTCAGTGGCCAAGAGAGTCAACGGGGTATTAACTCCTTTCGGGCAAGCCCAGGAATTTCAGGTCGTCGTCGAAGGCCAGGACAAGATGAACGTGGCCGATCGGCAGGCGCTGGTTGATTTCCAAACCAAGGTTGCGCGCTTGCAACGCGCCGTTTCCGGAGCGACCCAGGCGGCCAATGCCTTGACGCCAAGGTTCGCGGCGATTCGTCGGGCGTTGCTCGATACCCCGAACGCCGAGAAACTTCTGGCTGACGCGGCCGCGCTCGAGAAGCGCAAGAACGAAATTTTGAAATCGCTGAGCGGCGACGCCACCCTGCGCGGACGCAATATGAATCTGCCGGCTTCGATTAACGAACGGGTCGGCGAAATCGTCGGTGGGCAGCGCATGTCGACTGCTCGTCCGACGCAGACGCAAATCGATCTCTATGCGCAGGCGGCGGCGGAATTCGAAGGAACGCTCAGCAGCTTGCGTCAACTGATCGAAGTCGATCTCGCCAGGCTGGAGAAACAGATGGAAGCTGCCGGCGCGCCCTGGACGCCGGGCCGGATTCCGGAGTGGAAGGATCAATAAGGGCAAGCAGATGATTTAGTCCGCGGACCGGACGGCAGCATAAAGGCTGGCGCATAAGCCCCAGGACCATATGCAAAAAGGAACGCCAGCCCGCGTCGCGGGCGACAAACCGGTGGGAGTTGATCGCTTTACGATGAGGGTTAATTTGCATCTACCTGGGGTTCCGCTGCGCTCCACTCCAGGCTCTACGCCTCCGTCCACTCCGGGAACTTTCTGACACTCGGCAAAAACCTTACCGTTCATATAATTACTCGGATACAATCCCCCGGCTTTACGCTGTTTGCGTCTCCTTCCGTGCGTCACGCGCCAGATGCGCGTGCCAGTCACAATCACTCAATACTTGACCTGGGAGCTCGGATGGATTGCAAATTAGCTCGATGACGATTGACGCCGGGTCACGACTCAGCCGTTACGAGATCCGCTCGAAGATTGGTGAAGGCGGCATGGGTGAAGTGTACCTGGCGCAGGACACTAAGCTGGATAGGAAGGTCGCGGTGAAGATTCTGCCGCCGGAATTCGCTGGTGACCAGGACCGTCTGCGGCGCTTCGCGCAGGAAGCCAGGGCCGCGGCGGCGCTGAATCATCCCAACATCGCACACATCTACGAAGTCGACGAAAGCGATGGCGTCAGTTTCATCGCCATGGAATTCATCGATGGCTTTACCTTGCGCCAGCTTATCCGGGAACGGCAAACCGAACTCTCCAAAATCCTGCGCTACCTGCAGCACGTGGCCGAAGGGCTCGCCAAAGCGCATGCAGCCGGAATAGTTCATCGTGATTTGAAACCCGCCAACATCATGGTCACGCGTGACGGGCATGCGAAGATTCTCGATTTTGGTTTGGCAAAGCTGATCGAGCAGCCGCCGCTGCCCAGCGGAGACTCCAGCGAAATCGCTACCGTGCCAATGGCCCACCGCTCAACCTCAGGCGTCATCATGGGCACTGTTGGTTATATGTCGCCCGAACAAGCCCAGGGCAAAACCAAAGAAGTCGATCATCGATCAGACATCTTTTCCTTTGGCTGCATCCTGTTTGAATCGGTCACGGGTCAGCGTGCATTCAAGGGAGAGGACGCGATCGATTCGCTTAACAAGATAATTCGCGAACCAATCAGGCCGCTCACCGACTTCCTGCCTGACGCGCCTGATCATTTGCAGAGAACCGTGCGGCGCTGTCTCGCTAAAGATCCCGACGAGCGCTACCAAACGATCAAGGACGTGGCGATTGAGTTACGCGAACTGCGCCGTGAACTGGAAAGCAGCGTTATCAATACCACCGTGCCGCCGCCGCCGAATGTGGGGCGATTCTCGAGCGAAGCATCAGGCCTGCGACTTTCCGCCACCGAGAGAAAGACGGCCGGCACTCAAGTAAGAAGTCCCGGGAAGCTATTTGGGGAAATCAAGCACCTCAAACTCCTCGCCCTTCTGGTCCTGGTTTTAGTCGCCGGCGGTGGCGTGGTCGGTGGAATCTATTGGCGCTCGCGCCCGGTCGCCAGCACCGCTATCCACTCGATTGCGGTGATGCCCTTCGTCAATGAAAGCGGCAATGCAGACTTCGACTATCTCTCCGACGGCATGACTGAGACGCTGATCAGCAGTTTGTCACAACTGCCGAGTCTGAACGTCAAAGCCCGTTCGTCTGTCTTTCGCTATAAAGGCAAACCAACTGACGCGAAGACAGTTGGCAAAGAACTGAACGTCGAAGCAATCCTGAATGGACGCGTGCTGGAACGCGGAGACCAACTGACGCTCAGTTTGGAATTAGTCAATGCCCAGACTGAAAACATTATCTGGACCGATCAATACGTTCGTAAGCAGGCAGACCTGGTGAATTTGCAAACCGAAATTGCCCGCGACGTATCGAGCAAACTAAAGACGAAACTTTCCGGCACAGATGAACAGAAGCTCGCCAGGACCTTCACCAGCAATCCGGAAGCCTACCGGTTTTACCTGCAAGGACGTTTCTACTGGAACAAACGCACTGCGGAAAGCCTCACGAAAGCGATCGAACAATTCAAAGCGTCGACGGACAGAGATCCGAACTACGCGCTGGGTTACGCCGGCCTGGCCGATTGCTACGTGCTGCAGGAACAAATCTTCGGGTACCCTTCAAGCGAAACTTTGCGACAGGCCAGGACATTCGCCGAACGTGCGCTGCAAATTGACCCGCAGTTGGGCGAGGCCCACGCGTCACTGGCTTTGATTAACAATTTATCCTGGAACTGGGCTGAGGCTGACAAAGAATTCCGGACAGCCATCGACTTGAATTCCAATTATCCCACTGTGCATCACTGGTATTCGATCTATCTCCAGGACATAGGACAAAAGGACCAGGCGTTGACTGAGATCAAGCGAGCGCAGGAGCTGGATCCGCTTTCAATTCCGATCGGGATTAATCTGGGCTGCAAGTATCTCTCGATGGGTGAACCCGAGGCGGCCATCGATCATTTTCGAACAGCGATCGAACTCGATCCGAATTTTTGGCACGGACACCTTTGGCTGGGGATCACGTATCTGGTGCAGCGACGTAGTGACGATGCGCTGGCTGAACTCCAAAAGAGTGTGGCGTTGTCAAACGAGGCAAACCAGGCGTTGAGTTTTCTGGGATATGCTTACGCGGCAACCGGCAAGCGCGCCGAAGCTTTGGCAATTCTAAACGAGCTCAAAGATAAGTATGCGAAGCGGGAAGCGATTGGTTTTGATATTGCGCCGATATTCGCGGGACTTGATGACAAGGACCAGGCGTTCGCATGGTTAGAAAAAGACTTTCAGGTTCATAGTGGGCGGCTGGTCTCAATCAGATGGCAACCGCAGTTTGCGGCTATTCGCGACGATCCGCGGTATGCCGACCTGTTGCAGCGCATGGGTTTGAAGCTGTGAGCATCCGGCCCCCGCCAATTTGCCACTGGCTTCAGCTAGTGGACAGCAATTTTGAATTACACATCGGCTTTAGCCGAATTCCTGGGCTAAAGCGAAAATGAAATTCGATTATCTTTGTTTGGCTGAAGCCAGGCTTCTCTTTCTAATCTGTCCACTATCTGAAGCTAGTGGCAAGTTGGCTGAAGCTCGTCTCAGGTTACTGTCGCAGTTACGAAATGTTTCGCGAACTCAAATTGAAAACGCTGGGGACTCTGTTTCTGCTTCTCCTCGCGTCATTGCGCATAATGGCGCAGCAGGATTTGACTCGCTACGTCGATCCTTTCATCGGCACCGGCGGACACGGCCACACGTTCCCCGGCGCGTCGATGCCGTTCGGGATGGTGCAACTCAGTCCCGATACGCGTCTGACTGGCTGGGATGGTTGCTCGGGTTATCACTATTCGGACCACGTCATCTACGGCTTCAGTCATACGCACCTGAGCGGCACAGGCATCTCCGATTACGGCGACATTCTGTTGATGCCCACCGTGGGTGATGTCGCGCTGACGAACTCCAGATATGCCAGCGGCTTTAGCCACAGCGATGAATCTGCGCGCCCCGGTTATTACTCCGTCAAACTCGACAACGGCGTGCTGGTCGAATTGACCGCAACGCTGCGGGCCGGCTTTCATCGCTACACGTACCCCGCCAACGGTCAAGCCAACATCATTCTCGATCTGGCTCATCGCGATCGAGTTCTCGATTCCTATTTAAGAATTACCGGAGGCACCACTTTTGTCGGCTGGCGCCGATCGCAAGCGTGGGCCAAAGATCAAATTATCTATTTTGCCGGCGAGCTTTCGCGGAGCTTCGAAGGCTGGGGCATCTCGACAGACGACGGCGCCCCGCAACCGATGCAAGAGGCGAAGGGGAGGAACGTCAAAGCGTTCCTCAGCTTCGCCCCCGGCGGCGCGCCGGTGCTGGTGAAAATAGGAATCTCGTCCGTTAGCATCGCCGGCGCGCAAAAGAATCTGCGCGCTGAGATTCCGCAGTGGGACTTTTCCAAAGTCAGAGAAGATGCCGATCGCGCGTGGCAGAAAGAACTGAACAAGATTCAGGTTGCGGGCGGCAGCGATGCTCAGTTGAAGACGTTCTACACGGCACTCTATCACTCGATGCTGGCGCCGAATCTTTTCATGGACGTTGACGGCCAGTATCGCGGCCGCGACTTTCAGACTCATACGGCGAAAGGATTCGAGAACTACACGGTCTTCTCGCTCTGGGACACTTTTCGCGCGGCCCATCCGCTTTACGCCATCATCGATCAAAAGCGCACGAACGATTTCATCAACACCTTCCTCGCGCAATATCAGCAAGGTGGACGCTTGCCCGTTTGGGAACTCGCCGCCAATGAAACTGACACGATGATTGGTTATCACGCGGTGTCGGTGATTGCTGATGCGGCGGCGAAAGGAATTGACGGCTTCGATCTCAAGCTGGCGTTCGAGGCGATGAAACACAGCGCCGAACTCAGTCATTACGGTTTGCGAGCCTATGCAACGAAAGGCTTCATCGAGCTCGAAGATGAAAAAGAGTCGGTTTCAAAGACGCTCGAATATTCTTACGACGATTGGTGCATCGCGCAGGTCGCGCGCCTGCTTGGCCGGACTGATGATTACCGGCGGTACCTGGGCCGGGCCCAGTTCTATCGAAACCTTTTCGATCGCAATTCCGGTTTCATGCGTCCGCGCAGCAACGGCGGCTGGCTCGCTCGCTTCGATCCGCGTGAAGTCAGTTTCAATTTCACGGAAGCCAATTCGTGGCAATACACTTTCTTTGCGCCGCAGGACATCAGCGGATTGATTCGGCTGATGGGCGGCCAGCAAAACTTTGCGCGCAAACTCGACGAGCTGTTCACCGCGGAAAGCAAAACCACAGGCCGCGATCAAGCGGACATCACCGGCTTGATCGGCCAGTACGCCCACGGCAACGAGCCCAGCCATCACGTGGCTTATTTATATGACTACGTCGGTCAACCGTGGAAGACGCAGTTTCGTTTGCGCCAGATCATCGACAAGTTCTACACGCCGCAACCTGACGGCCTGATTGGCAACGAGGACTGTGGACAGATGTCTGCGTGGTATGTCCTGAGCGCAGCCGGAATTTATCCGGTGACTCCGGGCTTGCCGATTTATGCCCTCGGCACACCGCTCTTTCCCGAGATTCGGCTGCGGCTTGAGAACGGTAAGCAGTTCGTGATCAAAGCGAACGGCGTCTTTGATAAAAACTTCTATGTTCAGTCTGCGAGCCTGAATGGGAGGCCGTATCGGAAGTCGTTTCTCACGCATCGCGATTTGATGGCGGGAGGGCAAATGGTTTTTAAGATGGGCGCGCGCCCGAATCCGAACTGGGGCAGCCGCGCCGCTGATTTGCCGGTTTCGAAACTTGACGACTCCTCGTTTGTGGCCGTGCCGGTAATCAAAGCCGAGAGCAAAACTTTCAAGGATCGTCTGGAAGTCAGCGTCGAAAGCGCCCGCCCCGATGAGCAAATCCATTACACAACGGACGGCAGCGAACCTGATCGCAACTCGGCGCTTTACACGCGCCCGTTGTTCATCGACCGCACCACGACGATAAAGGCGCGGGCCTTTAACTTGTCGACGAACAGTCTGGTCGCGACCGCTACCTTTCACAAGATTCAACAGAACTGGACGATCAAGCTGCTCTCAAAATACAACCGCCAGTACACCGCGGGTGGAGACGCAGGGTTGATTGACGGCGTGCGCGGCTCGACTAACTTCGGTGACGGCGCCTGGCAGGGATATCAATCACAGGACCTCGTCGCCGTAGTTGATTTGGGAGCGCCGCAGAAAGTTTCAAAACTTGGCGCCGGCTTTTTACAGAATGTTGAATCATGGATCTGGATGCCGCGGGATGTCGTTTTCGAACTCTCGAGCGACGGCGTTAATTTCGTGCGAGTGCTTTCGCTTACCAACGATGTTTCGGACAAAGAGTATGGCGCGATAGTGAAGGACCTGGCCGGCACGATCACGCCGCGAACTGCGCGCTATGTGAAGATCACCGCGCACAACTACGGCAAGATTCCCGCGTGGCATCCCGGCGCCGGCGATGACGCTTTCATTTTTGTTGACGAGATCATCATCGAGTAAGTGTCCCCAAACTTTTCGAGAAGACGATTTATTAAAGGCATCGGCGGCGCGGCGGCAGCCGCTTCGTTTCCTGATGTACTCCGCGTCGTGCTGGCCGATTCGCCGCCGCAAAGCGCGCCGCGCGTTAGAGCAATCGTCTTTTGGGAAGATGGCTTTCCGCAAGTAGACGGCTGCGGCGTCGTTCGCAGTGTGCTGCAGGCTGCGCTCGGGAGTTTCGATGTCAGTTACCTCTCCGAACGTGAGCTGATCGAGCAACTGACGATCGATCGCTGCGAGCTTTTGATTACCCCGTACGGCTCGGCTTTTCCCAAGCGAGCGTGGCCGGCGATCCGGGCGTTCCTGCGCGCGGGTGGCAATCTGCTGAATCTCGGCGGCTCGCCGTTTGTAGTTCCGGTTGTGCGCGCAGGATCGCAGTGGCGCACAGAAGAACGTCAGACTGCCTATCACAAGCAACTCGGCATCACGCAATCGTTTCCGGTCGAGGCCAGCGCGGTCAGTTCATACCGCGCCGCAAATCATTTCAGCAGAGACAATCTCAAGGACAACAATGGCCAGAGTCTCACCAGAGATTTCACGGCCGATAAGGTTTTCGAACTCTATGTCCGATTTACTTCGTCGAGTCTGGTTCCAGATGAGTCGGGCAGTGATGGTCCGCGTGAGGCGGCGCTTTACCCACTAGTCTTCGGAATGAATCGCGAGCAGCGACCGATCGCCGCGCCCATCATTCAAATCGATCGGTTGCAAGGCGAGTTTGCCGGCGGACGTTGGCTGTTCGCAAACTTCAGCGGTCGCATCAGCGCTGCGGTTACCGGTCAGCTGGCCCAACTCGCGGCACAGAGCGTCATCGAGTTTCGCGTTCGCACCGAGTTTGCGTGTTGCCGCGCGGGTGAGACGCCGCAGTTCACAATCGATTTGCATCGGCCACGCGGCGATTTGCGAACTCTCATTCACGATGACTGTCATCTCGAAGTGCGTACGGGTGCTGGTCAGCTCGTATCGCAGCTGACCATTCCGCTAAAGACAGAAAGCGCGCGCGCGACGGGTTCAGGCAAAGCGAAAGAGTTGACGCAATTAGAGCCGGGACTCTACCGCGTCGAAGCGCGGTTAACCGTCGCCGGCAGCGCAGCTCACGAGCTGACTTACACCTCAGGCTTTTGGGTTTACGATGCGAAGCTTTTGCGCAGCGGCAAACCTTT
>DATANL010000498.1:0-10054 GCA_036266295.1 Pyrinomonadaceae bacterium
CCGGGCCGCGAACGTTGGTGAAGTGCGGCGAATCATTTTCGTTGTGAATGTAGCCGCCCTTCGGATTGAGTACCTGCGGCAGAGACTCGAAAGGCACATAACGCGTCCAGACGTCGCGCATGGTGTGCGCCGGCGTCGCCGCCGCAATCCCGCCCGAGGCATGCGGCAACAGCGGTAATGAAGCATTCCAAAGAAAAAAGATGTTGCCCGCGTGATCGGCATAGGTGAAGTTGGAAGTTACCCGGGCGCGCAGCTTCATCGCGTCTTTCCATTCCGCGAGGGACTTCGCGCGCATCATGCGCAGAAACTGTTCATCGGCGCGAAACTCTCCGTCGCCGGCTGTCTTCACGATGTAGATCTTCCCGTTGGCGCGATAGATCACCGGACCCAGCGGCGTCGACCAGAACTCGTTCGTGATTGTCGACAGGCCCTCGCCATTTCGGAACGTGACGGTGCGCGACTCGCGCGTGAGCGGCAGCGAAGTGCCGTCGAATAAATAATGGTCAGTGGCTTTGGGATCGACATCAAGCGCGTAGATCTCTGACAGGTCCTGCGAGTTGTTGGTCGTCGACCAGCCGAGATATCGATTAAAGCCGCCGACCACGATGAACGGTCCGCCAATCCGAAAGTCTCCGTAAAAATCCAGAACTCCCGGGACCGTCACGTGCGCTTCGTAATAGCCGGCGGTCCATGCCAGATGCGGGTTGCGCAACAGAATCGCTTTGCCTGATTTGGTCCGGCTGGGCGCAAATGCCCACGCGTTCGAACCGTCGTCGGAATTATAGCTGGGAGCGCGGACGTCCTCGTCCGCAGACGCAAGTACAGAACGCTGGGTGAGTTTTAGCGGGTATGGGCGGACGGGGACGTCCGCGCTCCCAGTGATTTCAGGGCCTTCATCATTGTTTGGTCTCGCCGACGGTGAAGGCGTCGGTGTCGGCGAGGGATTTATTTTCGCCAGGAACGCCCGTGCCTTTCCGTATGCCGGTCCGCCGATATCAATCGCCGCAACGTCGTAGCCGCTGAAATCCGCCGGCATGTGCGGCGGAAATTCTGCACGATGTAATTCGATATAACGATTCAATCCCGCCGCAAAACCGTCATAGACGTCGCGCGTTTCCGATTCGAGGAATTGATAAGTTTCGATCGCGCGTTTCAGACCCGGCTGCGCCAGGAAATCCGATTCAATGTTCTCGCGCGTGCCGTTCAGCAGGGCCAACTCACCCCGATTTTCCATCACATTGATCGCCGTCCGCGCGCCGTAATCTTCAGACTGCAACCACGCCAGCGCATACCCGGCCGCGCGCAAATTCTCCGCGCGAATGTGAGGCACGCCGTGCGCCGTGCGGATGATCTCGACCTGTCGCCAGAGTTCGGGAGTTGATAAACCCGGCTTCGGTGTGACCGGGTTGTTTGTTGAAAGGTTTTCTTGCCCCGAGACGGATTGAGAGATGAGCCAAACAGTCGCAACCAGGGTCAGCGAGGCAACAGTTAGGAGTTTTTTCATGGAGATTGTTTACTTCATCTCATCCCAAACCCGCGCAGTGACTCGCGCAGATCCACCACGGCAGGATGGTTTGGCGGAAGCTCGTAGAGACTCAGGATGAGATCGAAAGCTGTCAGGAAGTACCCAGATTCATCGCGGAAGTCCGCATGGATTCCATCCCACATCAGTGGCGGCAGTGAAGACTTCTTTGCTCCGGCAAGTAGCAGAGTCTTAACGGTCCGCTTTTCTTCCTGGGTGCCGATTAACCGTTGATTGATCAAGTCCACCTCGGCAGCGACCACACTGCCGGTGCTTGAGACTCGATTCTCGAATTTTTGGAAGTACAAAGGCGTGCCAACCACTACAACGCTTGTGCAGTACGGTATCCGGCTTATGAATCGAGTAAGACTGTCACCGAGTTGGCTGTCCCTTCGATCAAACACAATTTGAATCCCCGCCTTTTGCAAATCCGTCGCCAGTCGTTTCTCGACCCAGCGCTCGTGCTCCGGGACTCCCCAGGCATAGCTGATGAAGCACTCGGGCGGAGTGATCTTTTGCTCGGCGATGTAAGCGCGCACGCGGAAGACGGCCTGCTCGAAGCGCGTGCGTTGTTCGGCAGCCTGGCGTTGCTCATCCACCTCAGCCTGAGCTTCCTTCGTCAACTGGATCGGTTCCGCCATCTTTGGCAGCCATAGCTTCTCACCGCAGTCGTTGCAGAAAGCGAAGGTCTTTTGCTCCCTTAATCGCTGGCGCACAATGGTGCGGTCAAGCAAGTGACCGCACTCCGCATTCGAGCAACGCACTGGTTCGTAACGCATCACCGTCAGATTGCGGCGGGCCATGAAACTCTCAAACAGCCCCTGGAAAAGCGTCCTCACCGGCGCACCCACCTTGGGAGCGAAGCAGAGAACCAAATCCAATTCGCCGTCGCGTTCGGCGTCTTGTTTGAAACCACAGACCAGGCCGTCACCCACTTCGTAGCGAGCGTTGTTCTGCCATTGAGCGGTGCGAGTAAAGGTGTGCGTGTAACCCAACAACACCACCAGCGAGGCAAAGACATTCTCGGTCGGTCCGCTCACCGTATAGGCGGCGCTATCCTCGGTAGCCATCTCGTCTTCGATCGGTTTCTTGAGATTGATTAGCTCCGGAAATACCAGATATGGTTCCACGCGCAGCGGGTCGGTCTCGCGAAAACAGACGTTGTGCTCCAAAAATAGCAGCGCCGCCGAGTCGAGCAGCACATCGCGCTCGCCGGCTGGAAGATCTCGCAGCTCCGGAAAATCGTAGCCGCCCGCGAGCAATCTTTTCTCTTCCAGCGCACCGAGTCCTTTCGGATTCCGCCGGGCCTCCAGCACGAAAGACGAGGCGAGATTGTTCAGCCGCTCCGGCTGGAGCAGAATGCGTGATTCGCCTTTCGAGGTGCGCAGCCGTTTCACGTAGCCATAGTTTTCAAGGTGGCCCACGGCGGTCAACATCTCGGCATCGCTGAATTCCCAGTCTGCGTCCGTGGCTTTCAAACGACGGCGCAATTCCTCCGGCGTCACGATGCACTCACCGCCGGTCTTGTCCCCTTCCTTTAAGCCGAGCACATAGTCCTTGATCCGCTTGAAGGTCGTAGTCGTCACCGTCGCGGCCTTGTCCTCCCAGAGGATCAGCGACTTCATGCGCTCGACGAGTTCCTCTATGCCTATGCCCGTGAACGCGCTCGTGGTGATCGGGCCAACAATGCCGTGTCGTTCGCAAAAGGTCTGCAACTCCTCAGGCGTGAGCGAACAGGTGCCGCGATCTGTCTGGGCCGCCACGAGGATGATTGGACATCCCTTGGCAACGCTCTGCTGCGCTTCCGCCTTGAGTTGCTTCAACCAAAACTCCACCCCGTGCAACGGGTCGCGGATATCCGAGGCATCGAAGAGCACCAGCGCCAGATCAGCATTGTCCACAAAGAGCGCGTGCACTAACCTGTAGTCGGGCTGGCCCGCGAAGTCCCACAAGATCGCCTCGCACTCTGTCCCGTCCGCCCGTCGCTTTCCTAGTGCCGGAAACACCCAGAACTTCTGTCCGTGAGTAGACTCCTGCTTCTCGAATTGTCCGTGAATTAGTCGATAACCCAGCGCCGATTTCCCAACGCTGTGATCGCCCACCAGCACGATTTTGCCCGTAGTGTGATGAACAGCGCCCGGTATTACCGACTGTTCCGCGCTCTTGCCCAACAAAAGGTCGAAGTTCAGTTCCCAGAGGTGGATTAGCGGGGCGTTATCCATCGCCATGTCTGGCGCCGAGCCCGCGCACGCCAGCAGCGGCAACGTGGGATGAAAGTCCAAACCAGCCCACCCATAAACTGAACTACCAAAGCGGGGGAGCACTGCGACCTGTTCCCAGCGGTCACAACGCCAAAGCCGAATTGAACCATCGTCGCTAGAGGAGGCAAGCAATGAACCGTCCGGACTGAAGCGAACGTTGCCGACGGTATTAGTGTGTCCTTCGAGTGTGCGGAGTAACCTGCGGCGTTGCACACTCCAGAGCTTTATTGTTTGGTCACTACTGCCGCTTGCCAGAATTTGTCCATTAGGGTGAAATGCCAAACTCCAAACCGCTTCTTTGTGACCCAAGAGTGCTCCAAGAGTCTTGCCGTTTTTCGCCCCCCACAATTTGACCGTGGGTTCCCAACTTCCGCTGGCTAAGATATCGCCCGCAGGGTCAAACGCCAGCGCGATAACCT
Source organism: Pyrinomonadaceae bacterium (assembly GCA_036266295.1). GTDB lineage: Bacteria > Acidobacteriota > Blastocatellia > Pyrinomonadales > Pyrinomonadaceae > UBA11740. The sequence continues at coordinate 4,203 of DATANL010000498.1, forward strand.
CGCCCGTATGTGCGCGGAGCGTGCGGAGTAGCTGGCCCTTCGATGGATTCCAAAGCCTAATCGTGTAGTCATGGCTGCCGCTTGCCAGCGTTTCGCCTTGCGGATTAAACGCCACACAATATACTCGGTCCTGGTGCCCTGCCAGGTGACATACCAGTTTGCCGCTGCGTTTATCCCAGACGTTCACCGCTCCGTCACTGCTACCACCGCTGGCCAGCGTGATGCCGGTTGGATCAAACGCCACGCTGGACACATCCCGTTGCTGCTCTTCAATCGTGCGGAGCAGGCTACCGCTACGCACCTCCCAGAGCTTCACCGTTTTGTCAGAGCTCCCGCTGGCCAGCGTCTCGCCCTGCGGATCAAACGCTACACTCCTGACCGTCAACTGGTGCCCTTCGAGTGTCCGAAGCCGCTTCACACCCGCGGGTAGTCCTTGGCGCAACTCTTCTTGGTTTTTCTTTGCCATGACGTTCAAAGACTTTCACGCTGCAGACTGTGCGGTGACGAGAGTTATGCAGAGTTATGCTCCGTACGACCACATGTCTGCTATGCGTCACTTTATGCCACCGCATTGCAGAAGGTGCAAGGATTTCAGGAGCGGATACCTGAGGAAAAGTACCGTGCGTCAGAATTGAGGCCTTCGCGCGATAGGGAAAAAGAGCTAAGGCGGATCTGATTGTGGGTATGAGCCGACCGGCACGAAGTAAACTTGGCGCAATTAATTATTCACCCATTCGTAAAGTAAGCACCGCTTTTTCCCCATTTCTCGTCGGCGCTGAGTCGCGGTCTGCCAGTCGCCTTTATTAGTCGACTGTTTGCCTTGAAGGTGCGTATGTCTTCACCCTCCTTGAACTCACATCGTCCATGACGGTGGTCCAACCCTCGAACGCCAGACGATGGCTGCGCAGATCAGCGGCGCCGGCTCTCCCGCGTAGACATCAGCCGAGTACTTTTCAAACCGCGGTTCTATCTTTTGTGCGACCAACGCCAACTGCCCGAAGAGAACTAAGACCATGCTGGTGAACACTCTCATGTTTGAAGCTCTGACGATGTTTCTAAGCTTTACCCTTCAGATATTCAGCGAGCAAAAATGAGAGAGCGGCTTTGCCGCCGCCCCAGGGCGGTAGGACTCGCCTACCAAAATGATCTTTGGAGGCCTGCGGCCTCGGACCCGATATAGACCGAGGCGTAGCCTCCGCCAGAAATGGGTCGTCCCGGTTAGGCGGCATTCCCGCCCTGGGGCGGCGGCAATTGGCAACTCCGAATTTTGAGCCTTCCCAAGAGTGGTTACGTTATCAAGCTTGGCGGCAGCGGGAGGTAACTCTACGCAAAGGTCAGTGTGCCATTTTGTTCAGGAAAGTTGAGGGTCTAGTCGATTAACCCGCGATCTTAATCGAATGACTCGCGAGGTTAGTCGATTGGATCACGAGTCTGGTCGATTGGATCGCGAGGTTAGTCGATTGGATCGCGAGTTTGGTCGATTGGATCGCGAGTCTAGTCACTCGAATCGCGGTCTTGGTCGATTCACTCCCAGGTTTTGTCGATCAAGGCAAAGGTCTAAAGACGCTTTGGGACCTTTGTGTCGGCCCGCAGCTGACGCAATTGATTGTTCACCCATTCGTAGTAGTAAACGCCGCCCGGACCCCATTTCTCGTCCGCGCTCAGCCGCGGCGCGCCGATGATTTTCAACAGGCGACTGTTGGCGCGAAACCTGCGCACGCCTTCGTCTTCCTTAAATTCATATGTCGCTGGCTCGACTAACCAGCCGTCCAGCACTCGCGGAAAATACGCGTTCCCATTGCGCGCATCGACGATCGCCGTAATAGAACAACCAGTGCCGCAACCCATCACCGCAATCGTGTAATGGCCGGCGAAGTTTATGCCCTCTTCATGGAGTTGCTCGCGAATGCTGGTGCGATACATGCGCGCCAGACGATGACTGCGCAGATTCAGCGGGGCGGGTTTGCCGGCGTAAACGTCGGCTGAATAGTTTTCAAAACGTGGCCCTACTTTTTGTGCGAACAACGCTACCTGCGAGAAAAAGATCAAGACCAGGCTAGTGAAGACTCTCATGTTCGACGCCTATTTTCAGAACATCCAGCGAGACTGTTGAGAAAGCGGCTTTGCCGCCGCACCAGTGCGGTAAGGCTCGGTCTTACCCAGATGACTCTCAGGAAACCGGGGGGTGTGCCTCCATTCGAGGCCACTGTCAGCTAAACTTCCTGCCGGATTTGCGAGTGCGAGCTCTTTCCACCACGGTCTTGATGCCTTCACGGATGGGCGTGAGCGCCATGTCAAACTGCTGGAAGTCGTGAAATACTTCGGCCCACGACTTTTCGCCGGGCGGAACGCGCTGAAGTTTCATCAGCCACGCACACTCGTCCTTGCCCGGATCATGCACGAGCACAGGTACCACGTCGATCTCCCCGTTGTCATAGCGTTGCTTGGCAAATGGCGATTCGACCCTGTTTATGTACTTTGACACTGCAAAATTAACCGAGACGAGCGGGATAAAAACGTCCATCCGGTTCAGCGCATCTTTGATCTCATTATCCCAGCGAAGACCCGGCTTGATCTCCTTATCGTTCCATGGCCTGACGCGGACGCCTGGAAAACGCAGCATGGGCATCAAAGCTTCCATCCAATACGCGTCCTTGTGTGAATAGCTTACGAACACATTTATTTGACCACGGCCGGAGATGGATCTCGTCTCACGTCTCATAAGACCTCCTCCATGGCAACGTCGTAATCCAAATCAGGCTCCAGCACACCGAATCGCTCCAGCGTCTTGCGAGGCACCCACTCCCCTTCGAACCAATACTGCTCAGTCACCTTGAGGTCGCGATATTCGTCGAAGAGCTCCATGAGCGTGCTCCGAATGATCGCGAGCAGCTCTTCACGTTCGGCCTCGGGCCCGGCGAGGGTGACAAAAAGGTACTTCTCTTCGGCCGTCGTCCAGACGCGGGCACGCGCACTCGGATAACGCAGAATCGCTCCGCGCTGCCAAAGTTTCGCGCGGGCAATCAATGAAAACGTTCGAACCATGAAACGCGGCAGCAGGGGCGCAGGCACCACCTCGAACTCATAGCGCAAACGCACGGTGTCAGCGCCCTGGGGCTCGTCAGTTTCCGGCGGGGGCTCGGCGCCCAGGAGCGTCGGGCAAAGCTGAGAACTGCCGGACTCGTTGATAGGAAAACTCAATTGAAACAGGTTCATCAGTTGCAGTAGAAAACCCCATTTTTCAGTAGGGTAATCTTCCGCGTTTAGCATCTTCACCGGCGGCTGCGCAGCCACCGCGTAGATTTCGCCCAACTTCTCCGCCGTCAACACAGCATCCGGCGCCAGCGCCTTGCCGGGCACCAGAAGATTTGCGCGCAGGATCGCGTAAATTCCATTGGCCAGCCAGTCGGGCCGCAAAACGGTCGTGTCTCGCAGGCGCTCGTCACGCGCGTAATTCATGGCTACGCCGAGGTCGTGCATGAGCGCCGCCACCTCAGCCTGCTTCTGCGCGTCTGGTTCGCCGCGCTCGGCACATTCGCGGGAGAAGGTTTCGTAATCAAGGAAGTTGATCCCCGCTTTATCGAGACCCTCCAACCAGTCCTTGATGCCCACCCACTTTCGGGGAAATCGCCGGCGAGGCTCGGGCATCGTGTCCTCCTCAGCCGCGGCCGTCAGAGCGTCGCGCAGGTCCGTGATGGTCTGACTGGCGCCTGGGCATTCCGCTTCCGGCAGGCATTCCGTGGGTACCCACGCTATGATCGGGCCGTAGGTGCGCTCGAGTGTTTCCTTGTCGATTTGTCGCAGGACTCCCTGGCTCTTGTTGAGCGCGACCACCACCGGCGCCTTAGGCGCGTAACTGCGAATCAGTTGCAGCCAATATTTCGCGTCTGCTTCCGCGCGATCGCCGCGCTGTTCGATCACCAGCAGGTAAAGGCTGCGTGCCGTCAAAAAAAACTCGTGCATGGCATGAAGGACATGCTGGCCGCCAAAGTCCCACACGCGTGCCTTCAGATCACCGTCGGCGCAGTGAAGGGTAAGAGGCTGAATCGTAATGCCGTGCGTTTCCGGCTCGGTCGGATCCATATTCCCGCCTGACAACCGTTTTACCAGGCTGGTCTTACCCGCTTTGCCCCAGCCCACCACGATAAGCTTCATCTCTCGTAGCGCCACCCCCTCGGCGCCACGAGTGGAAAAATAGTAGTCGAGGATTTCGCGGGGTGGTTTGGCGGACTCTGAAGTTGTAAGGGGCGCAGGGCCAAGCAAATCTTCCGGCAGGTCAAGTGAGGGATTGTTATGAAGGAATAACCCCTTCAAATTACTCAGCGATTTTGTCTCAAAGGGTAATTCCGCAAGCCGATTGTTTCGCAGATCGAGAACTTCGAGCTTCTGCAAGTCACCAATCGCAGCGGGAACCTGAACCATCCTGTTGTTCGCAAGATACAGCTCCTGCAAATGGGTGAGTTGGCCGAGCGATTCGGGGAGCGCCGTCAGTTGGTTGTTAAAGAGATACAGCTCCTGCAACTGGGTGAGTTGGCTGAGCGATTCGGGGAGCGCCGTGAGTTGGTTGTCCGAGAGATACAGATTCTGCAACTGGGTGAGTTGGCCGAGCGATTCGGGCAGCGCCGTTAGTTGGTTGTTAAAGAGATACAGCTCCTGCAACTGGGTGAGTTGGCCGAACGATTCGGGCAGCGCCGTCAGTTGATTGCTGAAGAAATACAGCGTGTGCAACTGGGTGAGTTGGCCGAGCGATTCGGGCAGCGTCGTCAGTTCGTTGCGGCTGACATGCAGCGTGTGCAATTGGGTGAGTTGGCCGAGCGATTCGGGCAGCGCCGTCAGTTGGTTGCGGCTGACAAACAGCGTGCGCAATCGGGTGAGTTGGCCGAGCGATTCGGGCAGTGCCGTCAGTTGGTTGCCGTCGACGTCCAGCTTGCGCAACTGAGTGAGTTGGGCGAGCGAATCGGGCAGCTCAGTGAGTTTCGCTGCGCCTGCTGCACCCCAGTCATTGCCCAGATTAAGTTCCGTCGCTCCTGACCGTCGCGCCGCCTCAATCTTCTTTTCCGCTGCTCGATAAGCTTTGCTTTTCGCCATAGGTTAGGATCGGCTTGAGCCCGAGGTTCGTTGTGCCTCGCGCGAATGAGGCGCGTCTGTTATTCCGCGTGTTTCGGCTCACCTTTATGCCACTCGATGGCTCAGCGCGCAAGGGTAACGCAAACAGTTAGTTTGCGATTCGTATCGGCATACGACCCGAACGCAAGCTGACAGCTTGCTCTACTTCGGCAATTTGTAAAACTCACGCGCCGGCTTGAGCGGTCGCAGCATCCAGTAAGGACGGCGCTCGCCGTTGGGTGAATAGTTTTGCGCCGGTCGAGTTTGGGCGAGCCACTTTTTATAAACCTCGTGGGACTTCGCGGTGTCGACGTGGATGTCGCCGTACTTGTCGGCCGAGTCGGCTTTGCGTACACGAACGGCCTGGTGCCAGCAGTGCATTCCTGAAATTGGATCGGGATGGACGGGGAACGTTAGGTTCTGATGGACGCCGACGTCATTCCACCAGATGCGCAGCGTGTCCTTGTCGCTTGATTCATAAGGGCCGACGCCGGCTTCACGTTTCAATCCCCAACGGTCGCCAGTGTGATCGAGTTTGACGGTCGCCATCATCTGTTTCTGGCCCGTCTCATGAATTTTCCAACGGCCCATGTGATGGCTGCAGGCGACAATTCCCGGCTTGATGCCTTCGGTTACCCACGCGCGCACGACGAAATATCCGATCTCAGTTTCGACCCGCACCAGGTCGCCGGTGCGCACGCCAACTTTCGCTGCATGACTCGTGTGCAGCCACAGCGGATTCGTGT
>DATANL010000499.1:0-3183 GCA_036266295.1 Pyrinomonadaceae bacterium
CGGTAGCCCAGGCGTTTACGCCTGGGGCATGAAAGGCGCTAGTTTTCAAAAGCCCCATTAATGGGGCTTTAATCGTACCCGCTGTCTCTGACCCAGGCGTAAACACCTGGGCTACAGAAAACAATACGATGAGATTAGAACACTACCCTCTTGATGATTTTTCTTTCCTAATCTGTGCAATCTGCGTAATCTGTGGATAAATCTGCACCGGAAATCCAAACCCGTCATTCGCCGCGTATAGCCTTCAGATTTTCAGCAACACCAAAGTTAAAAGGAGAATTGGAAATGAAAAGGCTGTACACCCTTGTGTTTATGTTGGTCGCGATGTTGGCCGCGAGTTCCGCTGCCTCGGCGCAGATGATGAAAGAGAATCCGATGGTCGGCGGTGCCGCGATGTATCCGACCAAAACCATCGTGGATAACGCAATGAACTCCGCGGATCACACGACCCTGGTCGCGGCGGTAAAGGCGGCGGGCCTCGTCGATACGCTCAACGGCAATGGTCCGTTTACGGTCTTTGCGCCGACCAACGCAGCGTTCGAGCAACTGCCGGCCGGCACGGTCGATAACCTGCTGAAGCCGGAAAATAAATCGATGCTGACTAAGGTCCTGACTTATCATGTCGTGGCCGGTAAGTACGATTCGCAGGCGATCGCCAAACTCATCGCCAAAGGTAAAGGAAAAGCGAGCCTGAAGACGGTGAGCGGTGGAACTCTCTGGGCCATGATGGACGGCAACAACATCGTGCTGCGCGACGAAAAAGGCGGCGCCTCGACGGTCACGACCGCGGACGTCTACCAATCGAACGGCGTCATTCACGTAGTCAACATGGTGCTGATGCCGAACTAATTCCGATCTTCATTGAATTTGTCGAGACGGTCTGATATATGGCAGCCGTCTGGCTTTGTCTCACGTCGCAAGCTGCGACCTAACTCAAGGAGAATGGAAATGATCAAACGACTCTCAATTGCGATTTGTTTATTGGTGGTGTTTGCCGGCGCGATTTGGGCCCAGACACCAAAGAACGCCGTCACCGCAAACACGATTGCCACGGTGCAGGACAAGAAGTCGCTCTACGCGCGGCTTGGTGGATACGATGCGATCGCGCTGGTCGTCGATGACTTCATCATGAGGCTGGCGACTGACAAGCGCTTCGAAAAATTCTTCACCGGCTTCAGTGACGATTCGAAGAAGCGCCTGCGCCAGCACATTCTTGATCAATTCTGCGTGGCGGCCGGTGGGCCCTGCGTCTACACGGGTCGCGAGATGCGCACGGTGCACAAAGGCCTCGGCATCACCGAAGCCGATTGGGACGCCGCGGCGAAACATCTGGTCGCGGCACTGGACAAGTACAAAGTCCCGGAAGCCGAGAAGAACGAGTTGCTCGCATTCGTGGTAACGCAGAAGAAAGATATCGTCGAGAAGTGAAGTGGATTTCCCTCTCTCTGTGGGAGGGGGGCCTAACGGCGGCCCAAACCTATTTTGAGAACACTGCGAGAGATGAATTCGCGCGCGACTTCATCTCTCGCAAACTGATTCAACATCGAAGGGACGTCAGGCCCTCATCCCCGGCTCTTCTCCCAAAGGGAGAACAGGGAAGAGGGCTTCAGAACCTTCCGCTCCCGCCAATCGAATAAGTGCCGGTGAGAAAAGGATTCGTCCGCCGCTCGTAGCCGATGGTCGTGTTTGCGCCGTGGCCCGAGAGCACTTCAACGTCGTCTCCCAACGGCAGGATCTTTTTGAAGAGAGAATCCATCAATTGTTCCGCTGAACCACCCGGCAAGTCTGTCCGGCCAATCGAGCCCGCGAATAGACAATCGCCGACGAATACTTTCATTTCATTCGGCTCAAAGAGAACTACGTGGCCGGGCGTATGGCCGGGGCAATGGACCACTTTGAAACTGAGTTCGCCTACTTCGTAAACCTGCCCGTCCTGCCAATGCTCATCGACTTTGGGCGGGGCCTCGTAATCGAATCCGTATTCGCTCCACTGTGCGCGCGGAATGCCGATCCAGGCAGGCTGTTCCGGTAATTGATCGTAAATGAACTCATCGGCCTGGTGAAGCACGATATGAGCATTGGGTTTTCGCTTTTTCAATCCCGCGACGCCGCCGATGTGATCCATGTGCGCGTGCGTGCAGGCGATGGCCTGCAACTCAAAGCCATGCCGATCGATTGCTTCACAAATGGCGTCCGAGTCGTCGCCTGGATCGATACAGATCGCGCGCTTCGTTTGCTCGCAGCCAACCACGCGAGTGTGTTGCTGAAAGGCAGTGACGGTGATGGTTTCGATGATCATGGCAAATAGTAGTCAGTGGTCAGTGGTCAGTGGTCAGTGATCAGTTCTGGCCCGCAACTGAACACTGAGCACTGACAACTGGCCACTGATGTATTGACATCCAAACGAGTATAATTCCTCACAGGGGTTTCTGCATTACCAATCATGCCGCTCACTGCCACAGCAGCTTCACTCGCTGAAGTCCTGGATGAATTGACCACCGAAGGTGCGACGGAGTTGACCGAGCATCTGCCCAAGAACGCGCTCAAGTGCTACGCGTGTGGCCATCGCTGTGTAATCAACGAAGGCAAGCGCGGAATTTGCAAAGTACGCTTCAATGAAGGCGGCCGTCTGCGCGTGCCGGCGAATTATGTCGCGGCGCTGGCGTGCGATCCGACCGAGAAAAAACCTTTCTTTCATGCGCTGCCCGGATCGGATACGTTAACGTTCGGCATGCTCGGGTGCGATTTGCACTGTGCCTATTGCCAGAATTGGTTGACCTCACAGGCGCTGCGTGACGATGCGGCAGTCGCGCCGCCGAACGTCGTTTCCGCAGATCGTTTGATTGCCATGGCGAAAGCGTACGGCGCGTCGATGGTGGGCTCGAGTTACAACGAACCGCTGATCACTGCTGAATGGGCCGTGGAGGTTTTTAAGCTAGCGAAGGCTGAGAAATTTCGCACCGCGTTCATCTCAAACGGCAACGCTACGCCGCAGGTGCTCGACTATCTGCGGCCGTGGACCGACTGTTACAAGATCGATCTGAAATCGATGAGTGATCGGAATTACCGGCAGCTTGGCGGTGTCGTCGACAACATTCTCGACACCGTGAAGATGGTTCATGAACGCGGGTTCTGGGAAGAGATCGTTACGCTGGTTATTCCCGGCTTCAACAGCTCGGAAGA